>NZ_JAUBPS010000003.1:186571-196133 GCF_036700865.1 Microcoleus sp. S13C4 | reverse complement strand
TTTGATCGCTGGCATTTATAATTATGAACTTTCTTTAAAGACTAAATTAGAGATCGCCTGAGACTTTCGCAAGAGGTCTATTATCCGAAATGCGATTCTTATTTTTTCAAGAATCTACTTACAAAGATTGTGTATCAAAAAATTCGGTTCACCGATCCGTAAGGAGCAAGGTCAAGCGGGCGATCGATATTTTGGGCTCGCTGCTGGGACTGGCAATTGCTGCAGTGGTGGCGGTGCCGGTGGCCGTGGCGATGCTGTGGGACAATCCGGGCCCGCTGCTCTACAGTCAAGTCCGCTGCGGCTGCAAAGGGCGGCTTTTCAGAATGTGGAAATTTCGATCGATGGTTGTAGGTGCAGAAAACCTCAAACATTTAGTTAGGAACCAAGCCAAGGGTCACATTTTTAAGAATGAAAATGACCCGCGAATTACGCGCGTCGGCCGCTTCTTGCGGTGCACGAGTTTGGACGAGTTGCCTCAATTCTGGAACGTGTTAGTTGGCGACATGAGTTTGGTGGGAACTCGACCGCCAACTCCCGATGAAGTTGCTGCCTATGACGAGTTCCACTGGCAGCGTTTGAATGTCAAACCCGGTATGACTGGGGAGTGGCAAGTCAACGGACGGTCTGGAGTTAAAGACTTTGACGAGATTGTACTCATGGATCTCGACTATCAGCGCAAATGGTCTGTTGTCTACGACATCACTCTGATTTGCAAAACAATTTGGGTGGTGTTGAGGAAAAACGGTGCGTGTTAATAGACTTGCTGTTTTGGGGTGTTTTGGGATTTTAAATCTTAGGAAAAAACAGGGGATGAAATAGTAGGAAACGGATTAAATATATGTTAATAGAATTAGCGATTGGTGACGCTTACGGTGCTGGTTTTGAATTTGTTGACCAGCAGACGATCGCATTGTACAACAATCTCAACGGGTACATCAAGCATCCCCGTCACGACATCCAGCCTGGATGTTATACCGACGATACGCAGATGAGTTTAGCCGTCGCAGAAGCTATCGTCAGCCGAGAACCTTGGACACCGGAACTTTTAGCCACCAAGTTTGTTGCAGCTTTTCACCGCGATCGGCGATTTGGTTATGCTGGCAAATTTTACAATTTTTTGCTGCAAGTTCAAGACGGAAAAGAATTTTTAGAAAAAATTCACTCCGCTAGCGATAAAAGCGGATCGGCGATGCGAGCCGGCCCAATTGGCATTTTTCCGACTGTTGAAAAAGTCATCGAAAATGCTACCATTCAAGCTGCAATTACTCACAACACTCCCGAGGGCATTAAAGCAGCTATAGCCGCAGCTTTGATGTCCCATTACTTTATTTATCAGCTAGGTTTAAAGAAAAATTTGGGGAATTTTCTAGAAAGGCACGTCGCTGGTGAATGGTCGATACCTTGGCAAGGAGAAGTCAGCGCTAAAGGTTTGGTCTGTGTCAGAGCAGCTATTACTGCTGTCATGCGAAATGATACTATGAGCAAACTGCTTCAAGATTGCATTGCATTTTCGGGAGATGTGGATACAGTAGCAACTATTGCTTTAGCTGCTGGTTCCTGTAGCAGTGAAATTGCCCAAGACCTGCCAGAAAATCTGGTACAAGGATTAGAAAATCAATCTTACGGTCGAGATTATATCATAGAACTGGATCGACAGTTAATGAATTGCGAGATCGACTTCTGACTTCTTCCTGAGATAGGTTAAATTCGTTAAATCCCTTAAACTGTTTCGTTGCCGAACTTCTTTCTATTAGGACTAAGGCCAACTGTCACAAATAGGGTTAAATTTTAGGTATGTAGTTGCGCTTGGGCGCTCTTTCCTAAGCTAAGAGCGCTAAAGCGCAGCTACATACCTTTGTGTAATTTTCCAGTTGGCCTTAGTCCTATCTATTATGAATTTGCCTAATTTGATTACTTTTTCTCGCTTGCTGGGAGTACCTTTCCTGCTCTACGGTTTGTACGACCCAAGCGTGCAAAGCCGCTGGATTTGCACCGCAATTTTTGTAGTAGCTGCGGCTACTGATTGGCTGGACGGCTATTTGGCTAGGAAGCTGAATCAAATTACCGATTTGGGTAAGTTTCTCGATCCTTTGGTGGATAAATTGTTGGTTCTCGCGCCACTTTTAGTGTTGATTGAGTTGGGTCGAGTCCCGGCTTGGGGAGTATTTTTGATTTTGGGCAGGGAGTTGACGATTGCGGGGTGGCGTGTTAATAAAACTACGATTTCGGGAGCTAATATTTGGGGCAAATTGAAGACGGTGAGTCAGATTGTGGCGATCGCACTTTTAATTGCTCCTCTGTCTGAAGCGTGGAATTTTCCCGCATTAATTGCTTTTTGGATTTCTGTGGCTTTAACTTTGATTTCTGGCGCTATTTATTTGTGGCCGGAAAAGACTGGTGACGAAAAGTAAGCTACCTTCTTGATTACTCGTCCCCAAGCTATTCCTGGTAACGAGTTAAATTCCTATTAAACTAAGCCGAAATTAAGCGAGCTTTCGGTTGAGGAATATAAGGCCCCAATTCCTCAGCCGTTTCAATCCACTCCTGCATAACAATCTGGATATTTTGTAGTGCTTCTTGATAAGTTTCGCCATCCGCAGCGCATCTGGGTAATTCCGGCACTTCGGCAATAAATGCTTGGTCTTCTTGACTCCAGTAGAGGATAATTTCATAGCGAAGCATCGTTTTCACCTCCTCGTTGGTGTTTGAGAATTACCTCACGAATTTGCCTGACTTGATAGGCTTTGGCTTGCGAGCCTTTGGGTTGAAGATTTAGGATTTCTTCAACACCATCTTTAGCAAATAAATATGTGGTGACTGCCGCGAATCCGTTCCTCAAAGCCGAGTCTGCGTAAAAGTTGGCAAAGTTGAGCAAAGGGTATATTGGCGTCGGTATTACCAAGTAAGATTTTAGCTAGCAGTTTGTCTGGTTGACTCACGCTCTATCCAAGTTATCAGTTATTTTATGATTGCATATTTCTGAGCTGGAGAGCAAACTTTACTCAGCAGTTAGCAGTCAGAAGTCAGATTGAAAAGTTCTGCCTTCTGACGAATGCCTTCTGCCTTAATAATGACTCCCAGATTTCCGGTAATGCACCGCTGTCACCCCGTCATTTTTCAGCAAATGACCGTTTTCAACCGCTGCATAAACTATCCAGTGATCGCCACATTCCATCCGACTTATCACTTCGCATTCCAGATAAGCTAAAGCATCAGTCAAAACCGGACAGCCGTTGCTAGCTTCCATTGTTTCGACTCCCGCAAATCTGTCTTCTCCGGGAGCAAAGTTTTTCATGAAATACTTCCGCAACTGTCGCCCTTCGGCTAAGATGTTGAGCACAAACTTATCTCCGGCATACATCAAAGCTTCGATCGATCGATCTTTCGCCACCGCAATCGTCACACCGGGCGGATTAAACGTTGCTTGCGACACCCAGGAAGCCAGCATCGCACTGGTGACATCCCCCCGCTTCGCCGAGACTACACACAGCGAACCCACGAGTCTCCCTACGGCTTGTTCAGTGCGATCGCTCCCCGCTGCTAACTGCGGTTTCGGTGCCCGCAATTTTTGCGATCGAATCAAAGCTTGAGCAAAATCCGTTCCCGCTTCTTTGCACTCGTGAATCGTCGCCGCCGTCGGCTTAAATTTGGCTCGAATCGGCTCAAATCCAATTCGATAGCCGGCATCTTTCAGCTTGTTTTCCACTAAGTCGATCGCCTCTCCACTCCAGCCAAAAGAACCGAAAACCCCCGCTAATTTGCTCTTAGTTGCTGTAGATAAAACTATTCCCAAAGCAGTTTGAATTTGCGTCGGAGCGTGTCCTGCTAGCGTGGGAGTTCCGATGATAAACCCCGCGCATTTTTCGATCGCCTCTTGAATTTCTCCCGGTTCGGCAAATTCGCAGTTGATACTTTCCACCGCAACGCCGGCTTTCGTAATTCCTTTGGCGATCGCCTGGGCTAAAGTAGCCGTATTTCCGTAAGCCGAAGCATAAATCAAAGCAACTGTCAAGTCTTTTGAATTTTGTTGCTGGCTCCATTCCCGATACAAATTGCTCAGTTCATTAAGGCCGTAACGGACGATCGGGCCGTGACCGGGAGCATAAAATGCTGCTGGCAAATCGGCGAATTTATCCATTGCCGCCAGCACTTGTTTTGCCTGAGATGCGTGCAGGGAATCGTAATAATAGCGCCGATCTTCGCTGTAAACGCTCCAGCCTTCATCGAATACTTGGTCGCCGCAAACGTGAGCTCCAAATAGTTTGTCCGTGAACACGATTCGAGTGTGCGGATCGTAGGTGCAAAGTTGATCTGGCCAACGGGGAGTCGGAGTCGCGATGAATTTTAAGGCGTGACCTTTTCCTAAATTGAGAGTTTCTTCTCCCCGAACAATCATAATGTTTAATTCTTGGTCGGGAAAAGCGGCGCGCAAACTAATTGCGGCGGGATTCGTGCAAACCACAGCTACTTGAGGAGCTAATTCTAACAGAGCTTTAATTGTGGTTGCTCTGTTAGCATTGAAATGCCCCAAAATTATGTAATCCAGCTTGGTCAAGTCCACCCGTTGCTGCAAAAATTCCAGGTAATTTTGAGTAAAAGATTCCCCCGGCGGGTCGAACAAAGCAGTTTTGTCAGCTTGAATAATATAGCTGTTGGCTGTCGTACCCTTTTGCAGCGAATACTCGACTTCAAATTTGAGCCTATCCCAAGTGCGCGATCGCAGAATAAAAGTATCGAGTGCGATCGGGATAAACTGCACGTCGCGGGGTTTGGTATCAGAGGCGAGTCTAGGAGTCAAAGTATTAGTCATTAATTGCACCTATGAGAAACTGAACTACAGAACTTCTTTTGATTTCGTGCCAAAACTTGGTATCTACAATGTCAAACCTTGCGCCTCGACCCTGTAAATTGGTATCCAGGTCAGTCAGAAATTCCCTGGTTTTCAAATCGTCCCCAATTTGGATAAAGCTCACCCCAATTTCTTCGTCTTTATCTATTTTATTTGCTGTACTTACAATAATTTCAGCGACAGCAGCGGTATTTTCTGGTTTTTGATCTAGGACTGCAACAATTATTGCTCCTTTCTTTCCTTTGGCATTTGGTTGGCTTGCGAAATAATCGCTAAAAGTTGCTTTCAGAGCTTCTTCCAAATTATTTCCAGTCGGGTTTTTTGAATCCGGTTCCGTATTTTGTCGCTGCAAAATTTCAGCTAAGCGAGCAACATTTGAATTTTTATACTTCCACATAGGAGTAGAAGCTTCGTAAAGGGTGATGCCGTCGCTGTCAAATTCCTGACATTTTTTTGCTAAGTCGATCAGAGATGCCTGTGCTTCTACCCACTCCTCGTACCAAGGATGGTGAGGGTCTCTGCTGGCATTGCTTCTGGCAATAATAATTGTGTAATCTCGGTCTTCTAAAAGATTGGCAGGCATTGGCAATTCCCCTAGTTAAAATGGAAAAGCAAAAGGTAAGAAAAGGCTTATGGCGCACCGTAAGTTTAGCTGCCGGTAAGGTTCGCCACAAGCACCCTACGTTGAAAGTTTTGGCGTAGGTAAGGTGCCACATAAGCACCCGAACTTCCTACCTAATAATGATTTCCAACTTTTCTGTGGTGAACTGCCGGCAGTGCATCTGGATTGGAGACGCGGCCGCTATCGACGATCGCATATACGATATGATGATCCGAAAGTTCCATCCGGCTGACTACTTCGCATTCCATGTAAGCCAAAGCATCGGTCAAAATCGGAGAACCGTTGGTTGCTGGTTGAGTTTTAACTCCGGCAAATCGATCGGCACCCGGAGCAAAACGCTTTAAAAAGTGCCTCATCAAGGTTTGATAATTGCCTTCTTCGAGCACGTTGAGAACAAATTTATCACCCGCGTGCATCATCGATTCAATCGCCCGATCCTTCGCAACTGCTATTGTTAAACCCAGCGGTTTAAAACTTGCTTGCGTTACCCAAGAAGCTAGCATCGCACCGCTAACCTCGCCTTTTTGAGCGGTAATGATGTACAGTCCGCCACTGATCCGTCCCAAAGCTTTATCGAGGTCGCTGTCGAGGGCTTTCATCTGTTTGACAGCCTTGTCCCGCGTCAGCCACTGTCCCAAGTCGGTGCCGGCTTCGTCGCAAAGTTGATAACTCGCTTCTGTCGGTGATTCTTTAATTAAAATGTTGGGAAATACTTCTTTTAAACCCAACTCTTTTAACTTGTTTCTCAGCGGGTAAATAGATACGTCATCGCCACCGCCGGATTCGCACAAGCCGAAAGATTGTTTGTTGTTAGCCGCAACTAAAATTGTGTTGATAACAGCTTCGGCATTCGCAGCAGCAGTACCGCTACTCGGCGGCGAACAAATTACGATGCCGGCAGCATTACCGACAAGTTCGCGGGCTTCTTGCAAGTCGGCGATTCTCAAATCCATCATTTCCACAGCTACACCAGTTTTGGTGATACCGTGGGCGATCGCTTGGCTGAGTCGATCGCTAAATCCGTAGTCGGAGGTGTAAAATACCGCTACAGTGGTTTCTGCCTTAGCTTGCGCTTGGCTCCACTTTTTGTAGCGTCCGGTAAGTTCCACCACATTGTGCCGCAGCAGCGGCCCGTGACCGGTGGCAATTGTACCAATTTCTCCCAACTCTGCCATCCGCTTCATCGCAGCGAGTACCGATCGAGCGTTGGGAGCCATCAAGCACTCATAATAAAAGTGGTAATCTTCCTCAACTGCTGCTAAATCGTCATCGAAGGTGCTGTCGGTACAGTAGTGCATCCCGAAAGCGTCGCAGGTGAACAGCACTTGAGTTTTGCTGTCGTAGCTGAAAATAGTATCGGGCCAGTGCAAGTTCGGCGCCGATACGAATTCGATAATGTGGTCGTTTCCTAAATCTAGTTTGTCCCCGTTTTTTACTACCAATCGCTCAAATGGTTGGTGTACAAGGTTTTCTAAAAATTGAATTGCTACTTTTGCCCCCACGACAATCGCTTGGGGTGCCAGCGCCAGCACGTCTTTGACTAAACCGCTGTGGTCTGGTTCGGTGTGGCTGATAATTAGATAGTCAATCTCTTTCGGGTCAATTTCCCCCGTCAGAATTTCCATGTATTGCTGGCGAAACTTCTCGTGCGAGGTATCGACGAGGGCTGTTTTTTCACCGCGAATGATGAATGAGTTGTAAGTTGTACCGTTTTTGAGCCCGAATTCGATGTCAAAGCGGTCTCTATCCCAGTCCAGGCATCGAATTGCCGTTGTATCAGAGGCAATTTCGACTTTTTCCACCGTCAATCTGCGTTGGACTCGTTCAGTCAGCGCTACCATCAGTGCCTCCTTGTCTGTTACCCATTACCTTATTGTCTTCATTCTGACACGTTTTTTTTGTAAATCTTTATAAATTTTCTTATGAGGCTGTTAAGTATCCCAAAAGTTATGGCATAAGGCAGTTCGGCAACGCGCACTGAATCGGGATTTAACGGATTTGAGGAATAAGGAAAATTCAATAAAATCAATTTTGGATCTATAAACAGTTGACAATAAACTTATCTCTGTGGTAATAAAACTGAGTTCAAGCGGTTGGACGATCGCCGCTTTAGAAGAATATCACTCAAATGCGATTCTCGATCGCGCGGCGATTTGGATTAGGGACAATAACTCGGCATTTAAGTCAACCGAATCAAACGTAAAATGCGATCGCGCTCTATTATCCCAGATTTCTTTAAGAAGTCGGAGATTTGGGGATAATGATAGAATAAAAAATTTCCAATCCGCAATCAAAAATCTACTCATAGATGTAAATCTATGTGTGAAAGTTCCTTTAATAAAACTAATTTGGGTTGGCAATTAGGACAGTCGCAACAGCGATTGCAGGAGTGGTGGGAACTAAAAACTGCCCAAAATATACCGAATGTCAAATTGCCATCTTGGTTTTATTCCCCGATATTGGGTGCGATCGCTAAAGCCGCCTTTTGGTTAATCTTAGCATTGCTGGCAGTCTGGGCGAGTTGGCAGATTTGGCAAGGGTTACGTTTTTATATTCATAATTTCAAAAATAGGAATCAAACAACTGATGGAAGAGCGAAAAAAACAATTAACGATTTGTCGGTAGCAGAGTGGTTTTTGCGATCGCAAAATTTGCAGCAACAAGGCGAATACCGCCAAGCTTGCCGTTGTCTTTACATGGCTTGGTTGCAGCGATTAAATGATGCGGGAACCGCGGTTCACCAACCCAGCCGCACTGATGGCGAATACTTGCAATTAATCCAGCAATTACCCCAGCCCGTGCCTTACGAAACTTTGATAAGAATACACGAGCAACTATATTTTGGGAATACGGAAGCTGATGCCTCAACCTTTGAACAGTGTCAGCAAGCTTATCAACAAATTAAGGATTAATACCAATTTTTTATGAGGCCCCGTAGAATCCGATCCCCGCTAGCCCCCCTTATTAAGGGGGGGACAAGATTCCGATCTTTCGTCCCCCGTATTAAGGGGGATTTAGGGGGATCGAGATATGTGCAACTTCACATTAAATTGGTATGGCCTCCTTGCAAGGGAATCCCGTCTTGCCTGACATTGCTAACTTTGTTGCTGTCTGGCGCACTACCCGAACGAAAGTCAGTAATTGGGTGACAATGCTCGCTGCTGTTAAGCTAGGGAAGATTTTACCCGCGTACCTCGCTTTCTTGAAAAAAGCTGTAGTGAGGAATCAGACTGATAAAAAGCATTTAACTACTTGCGGGAGATATTAGTAGAGCAAGGATTCCTCGCCCTACTAACAGCCTTAAATCAGAGTAATGTCAACGCCTGGCTGAGTGCCGATATTCGCACCTGGGCCAAAGCCAAAACTCACGTTTCCACCCATCAAACCTAGATTATTGTTAATCGTCAGACTAACGCTAGTTTGACCGGGAATAAAGCTAACCGTCCCTCCACTACTATTCCCACCAGGTGGATTGGTAATGGTGTAGTCTGTGCTGTATGCAGGTGCACTAGGATCAGGAAGAATGAAATAGTCGACCGAAGCCGAAACCGAAGTATTGCCAGTCCGATTAATTGTCACAGTTCCCGAAGTATTATCAAGAATAGAAACAGTAGACTGACCGTAAGAGAAGGAAGGCGGAGGCACAGGAGTATTATCAATAATGCTCAAAATTGCCACTGACGGACTAGCCACACTGCCACCACTCAAGAACAAACCCACCGTTTCAGTAGGCTCCGTGAGAGGGTCATTTGCAGTTAGAACCGGAACTTGTGCGCTAGTTTGTCCGGCTACAAAATTGACCGTTAGAAACACACTGGAGTAATCCACTTGAGAACCCGTAGACTTAGCACTACCGCCACCCGTGCTGAACGTAATCGCACTCGGTGCCGAAACGTTGCCACCGCGAAAGATGGTAATCGGCGCACTGCTGCCCTCGGTGACGCTGTAATTAGCCGCACCGAAGAAATAGTTTGGAACGGTCGTTGCCGCCGTAGGCGTCGTCCCAGTTGGCGTCGGAGTTACCGTTGTCCCAGTTGGCGTCGGAGTTACCGTTGTCCCAGTTGGCGTCGGAGTTACCGTTGTCCCAGTTG
>NZ_JAUBPS010000003.1:185957-186471 GCF_036700865.1 Microcoleus sp. S13C4 | reverse complement strand
CGGAGTTACCGTTGTCCCAGTTGGCGTCGGAGTTACCGTTGTCCCAGTTGGCGTCGGAGTTACCGTTGTCCCAGTTGACACCACATCATTAATCGTCAAAATTGACGGATTACTGACATTGCCACCGAAAAGCACCAAATTCAGCGTTTCCGCCGATTCCGAAATCGCATCAGTCAAAGTCGGCACGGTGAAACTAGCGGTTGTTTGCCCCGCTGCAAAATTCAACAGCCCCGTCGCCGAAGTGTAATCTGCTGCTGTGCCTGCTGAACTTGCCGAACCGTCAAGAGTCTGGTAGTTAATCGATGCAGCCGCCGTGCCACCGGTGCGAGTAACGTTAATCGTAGCCACGCCGCCTTCAGCCACGGTGTAATTTGGTTGGGCGAACTGGAAGAGACTTGGAGATGTCGGAGTCGGAGTTGGCGCCACAGTGGTTGACGCCACATCATTAATCGTCAAAATTGACGGATTACTGACATTGCCACCGAAAAGCACCAAATTCAGCGTTTCCGCCGAT
>NZ_JAUBPS010000003.1:148342-185857 GCF_036700865.1 Microcoleus sp. S13C4 | reverse complement strand
CACGCCGCCTTCAGCCACGGTGTAATTTGGTTGGGCGAACTGGAAGAGACTTGGAGATGTCGGAGTCGGAGTTGGCGTTGGTGTCGGCGTCGGCGTCGGTGTCACATCAATGCCTTGATATTGAATACTCCGCACTAGGTAGTCGGAACTATCGGTTCTGGTGGAGGTAGCGAGGTAGGCAGCGGTGGGGCTATCGTAGGGTTTGGCCTTGAACCGCAGTTCGTCAAAAGCAACGCTAGTGGAATTTGCTTGTATCTGGAATGTGAAATTGCCATCGTCACGATCGGCAATGAAAGTCACTCCATCTGAAGACACACCGATCGGTTTTGGAGTGATCGGAGCGTTGACGCGAGTGATCGTAAAATTGCTGGCCGATACCTCCGCCCCATTATTCCACAGTTGCAGCAAACCAACTTCATTACCTTGATCGTTCAGTGTAGTAGAACTTGATTTGGGAAGTAATCCACTCAGGCCGATCGTGGCGCTAGTAATGTCTTTGTTATCTGCCCATTTCACCTTCAGCGTCTGAGATTGATTGGTGTTGGGGTTATGGTTGATTTCTGCCCGAACTTTAGTGACATCGGTGAACCAACCAGGATAATCACCTAGGACACCAATACCAGCGGGAGCGCCGTAGCTCAACCAGCTTTTAGGGTTATCGTTCGTTGCTAAGGTGAGGTTGCTGATGGCAGTAGGGTCAGTGTAGTTCGTTTCAAAGCCATCAAAAGCTATCCCAGACAGTTGGATGCCTTGATTCTGGGCGGCAGTAGGCCATTGTGTAATTAGGTCACTGACATTGCTGTAATTAGTGGTTGTACCCAAAGAACCAGTGAATGAAGTAGCCATAGCTTCTCCTTTGATGATGAGTGATTAAGGATTAGAAGTGACGGAAAACCAGAGGTGGGGCTTTGTTGTAGCGATGGGTCACTGCAAGAAAAATTTCCTCATACGTGCAGGTAAATCAAGTAAAAATGCTTGCCCCATAAGCATCTTAAGGCATTACTGCCCCCGAGCGAATGTTGAGTGTAAATAATTACACCTACTTACACATATTTACATAGATAGGTCTAACTTTCATCATCAATAAGTTTTATCCGGAAAAATTGCGATCTTTTTTTCAGCCCTATAAAAAGCGGGTTTTCCACATCTGTAGAGGAGAGCTTAAATCCCAGATTTCGCCCCCCAAGAGGCAGCTTCCAGTGATTCAACGGGCAAAAGTGAATCAGGAGAGACAATTATGAGTAAAAATACTTAGAAATTTATCTGTCCAAGCATCACCCAGTTGGGAATTTCTGAAAATTGAGGTTCTGGCGTAAGTTAAATCTGATTCCATTAAAAATGCGATGGCAAAAAAACAAATTTATTGCCGATCCGTAATGTGATTGACGATCGCTAAAAGATATCAAATGGGTTCTATACTACTGCCAGAGTGACAAAATAGGGTTAATCGGACTAAAGCAGAAATTATGCACTTATCCCCCTCTGATTTGTCAGCGGCAACTCTACAATAAACTCAGTTCCTTCGCCAACCTGGCTGACGCAACTGATCTTGCCACCGTGAGCTTGAACAATTACCTGATAGCAAACTGAAAGTCCCAAACCCGTGCCTTTCCCGACAGGTTTAGTAGTAAAAAACGGGTCAAAAATCTTGTCTTGAATTTCTGCAGGAATGCCAGTTCCCGTGTCGCGGACAGAGATTGTTACCCAGTCCGGCTCGCTTTGCCAACTGCGGATGGTTAATTCCCCCGGTTTGCTCGTTGACTGGAGCGCGTCTAAAGCATTGTCAATCAAATTATAAAATACTTGGTTGATTTGACTGGCATGACATTGAACGGGCGGCAAACTGCCGTATTGCTTGTCTATTTTGATATGGGTTTTTAGCTTATTTTGCAGCATCAAGAAACTGCTTTCTAAACCTTCATTCAAATCTACTGGTTTTAATTCAGCGTGATCTAAACGAGAAAAATTTCGCAGCGTCATCACGATCGAGCGAATTCTCCCGCTTCCTTCCCGCATTGAATTGAGCAGTTTACCAAAGTCTTCTCGAATGTAATCGAGTTCTAGTTCTTCATTGATTCTGACAATTGCCTCCGCTGCTTCCGGGCAGGCATTCCCGGCCAGTTCTAGAGCTTCGTTCAAGGCTTTAAAATATTCTTGAGCATGAAACAAGTTAGCGTGGATGAAATTGTTGGCGTTGTTAATTTCGTGAGCAATTCCCGCTACCATTTGCCCCAAACCTGACATTTTTTCGCTTTGAATCAATTGCTGCTGCGCCGATCGCAATTCTTCTAACGCAGCCTGCAATTGCTGGGTTTGAGCTTGAGATTTTACCGCAGCATCTTGGACTTGGCTATAAAGTTCTGCTTGCTGAATGGCGATCGCCATTTGGTTGGCTATCTGGGATAGCAACTCCATTTCTTGCCACTGCCAATTGCGGGTATCCCGGCACTCGTGAGCAATCAGCAAACCCCACAGCCTACCGGGAAATTTAGGATTATAGCTTGCCGCTGTTTCGGGGGAACTTTCTTCAGTTCTCGATGTAACAATCGGCACTATCAGATTAGCTTTTACCTGCAAACGGTCTAAGAAATCAACGTGACAAGGCTCTAAACCAGCATTAAAAATATCATTAATGGCTTTGACTCGCCCTTGCTGGTAAAGATCGGCGTAATCTCCCCGGAAACACTTATCCGCCCCCATATCTCCTAAAATTGAAGGCCAAGGGATGACCATATCTTCAACAACAACTTTTCCTTGCCAGTTGTCTTGAAACTGATAGATGATTACTCGATCGCACTGCAACATCTGGCGGACTTCTCTCACCGCTGTTTGTAGGATCGTTTCTAGATCTAGGGTACTGCGAATTTGGTTGCCGATCAGCCGCAGCAGCGATTCTCGTTCGGCTTGGCGCCTGGTTTTGCTATAGAGTTTGGCTTGATTAATCGCGATCGCCAATTGCGATCCTACCCCTTCTAAAAGCTGCCGTTCCCAATCAGTCCATTCACGTTCGCGATCGCACTGATGCAAGCCAATTATGCCATTCACTTGACCTTGATAGCGAGTAGCTACTGCCAGCATTGACTTAATCTCCAAAGCTTCGGCAATTTTTCGGGTTTGTGGGTTTAATCCCGGAAAATCGAGAAACTTCGTCACTGCTAGCGACTCTTGCTGAGACACGACGGCAGCCAAATGCGGGTTGTCAGTCATCGGTACTTTCATACCAAGTTGAATCGGATAGTCCCCCACGTTGTACTCTCCGCGCGTGACTAAAGTTTTTTCTGTATTTGATTCTTTGACTAAAATGCTCACGCGACTGCACTCTAACGCTTGCCCCAGCAATCGGCAGGCCGAGGTCAAAATTTCTTCTATGTCAAGTGTACTGCGAATTTCGTTATTAATTTGGTTCAGCAAGTTTGATAACTGAACTTGCTGCTGCATCTGCACGATTAGAGCTTTTTGTTGGTCTACTTCCGGCAGCGAAAGACTTTCTTCCGGCCTCCAGTTTTCAGATTCAGGCAACCGCGAAGTTACTCTTTGCCAGGGGTTTTCGTGTTGTTGTATTTTTAAAGACATATTTACTCAGGAGTTGTACAGTATTTTGATTGAGTCTGGTTTTTTAAACCTATGCTTACCCCGCCAACAGCCCCATCGCAGCTACCAGGACTTTTGGAATATCTTAAGACATTATAAAGGATGCAGCCTGAGCAAAGCAATTATTTGCTTTACAAATATTTATATTTAGCAAGTATGCGCTCTGAGACCCACAATACTAACTGGCGCCCGCCATTGAACTTGGTTAGATGTCAAATAGAGTTAGCTTCCCGCTTAACCGAAGAAAATTCATTTAAAATCTATCTTTAGTTCAATGTTTGCGCGCGCTCGATCAACATGGAAAACTCAATTCCCGACACTTTTCGTTCGCCACCAAGGACCGACAACCTTATATCTGGATTAATAGGTAAAGACCAGATTAAAATAGCTTTGGCGATCGGCAATTCTCGGCTGCACTGGGGATTATTTGTGGGCAAAACCCTGGAGAAAACATGGGATACACAGCATCTCAATGCTGATACTGTTTCCCCGCTCTCCGAGCAGGAAAAGGCAGAATATTTGGTGCAAACAGTAATGAGGTCGATCGAGGAAGTATCTTCTCAAAATCTCCTGTGTCTTCCTGCTACTCCCGCTTTTTCTAGTCTTCACACACTTTCTTTAGTGCCAGTGCCTCTAATTTTGGCCTCAGTAGTTACCCAGCAAACAGCAATTTGGCAGAGTTATCCTGATGTCCGAATTATTACTTTAGACCAATTGCCGATCGGGGGACTCTATCCTACCCTGGGAATTGACAGAGCTTTGGCTGTACTCGGTGCTGGCAACCAATTGGGTTGGCCAGTTTTACTTATAGATGCTGGTACAGCTTTAACATTTACTGGGGCTGATGTCAATAGGTATTTAGTTGGGGGCGCAATCTTACCAGGTTTGGGTTTGCAGTTATCGTCGCTAGATAAAAAAACTGCTGCATTACCTTTAATCAATTTACCACAAAATTTGCCGCACCGCTGGGCGCAAGACACTGCTGGGGCAATTCAAAGCGGAGTTGTGTATACGACGGTGGCAGGAGTTAGGGATTTTATTGAAGATTGGCGGTGTTTGTTTCCTGATAGCAAAATAGCGGTCACGGGGGGCGATCGCACTATGCTTTTAAAATACCTTACCGCAGCCTTTCCTGATACAGCCGCAGGGTTAATTGACGCACCAGAGGCTATTTTTTGGGGAATTAGTCTGCTGACAGTTGACAGTTGACCTTCGACTTCGCGATCGGGCAGCGCAGTTGACGGATGACTGTTAACTGTTAACTCTTACCAATGCCCAATTCCCAATTCCCAATGCCCAATTATCCATTCACTTAGCAAACTCGCGAATATACTTAGCAACAACATCCGGGACTTCCTGCGGCAAATTGCTTTCCCCCGGACTGACTGATTCTAGTCCGGCATTAGGAGCCAGAGCGGCATAGGATTGACACAGAGACGAAGCTGCGGCAGTATCTTCAGAACCGTGCAACAGCAAAACAGGCGCTTTCAGCAAAGGCAAATTCTCATCAACTAATTCCGCTGTAATTTCAGCCCGCCGCCGCCGGAACAGCAACTGCACGGCAACAGGGGACTGCATCAACTGCTGTCTGAACTTTAGCAATCCGTCAATCTTTTTTTGGCTACCCAGCAACTTAGCAATTGGGTAGATCGATCGCAGCAACCAAAAAGCGAGGGGTGGTTGGCCGATCAGCCCGCTAGCCGTCTGCCACCGCCCCCGCCGGTTGCCAACCTTGACGCCTTCTGGGGCCAACAAAACCAAACCTTGAACTCGATCGGGATATTTGATAGCGTAGCTGGTGGCCACCCAACCACCGAGAGAGTGAGCGATTAAATAAACCTCTCGCAGTTTCAAAGTATCGAGGTATTGAGCGAGACATTCTACTTCCAGGTCGATCGAATAATGAAGATTCGGGCGTTCCGAGTCGCCAAACCCCAGCAAATCCGGTGCGAAGCAGTGGTAGTAGGGGCTCAACTGTTCGATCGTCCTCAGCCACTGACTGCTGTCCTGCCAAGAACCGTGCAAAAATACTAAATTCGGGCCTTGACCGACTTCGTGCCAGAAGATTTGCCCTACAGAGAGTTTTACCCGAGAATTGCGTAGCGGTGAGTACATCCGGTTAAATATTTAGTAATAAAAAGATGATTAATTTAATCTTCAGAGATTGTGAATTAAAGTAGGAAAACATTAAAAATTAATTTCACAGTCATCACAGATAATTTTTGACGGCGAGGTAATTTCCGACTTTTCTCAAATTTGGATGCTCCGCCGATTTACGCCAAAGTTGTCAGGCCTTGAAAATAGTCCTGTAAGTGTTGGTCGTTATCGTGGCTGAGGGCGCCCTCCGGCAGTGATTCGGGCAAAAACGCCTCAACCTCGCTGACTTCAAGCGTATCCTGAACTTGCATCTTTCCCTCTACCTCTGCTGCCACCACGATACAAATCGAGTGCAGGCGAGGGTCTCGATCGGCAGCCGAATAAACACCCACCAAGCGGCGGATTTTGACTAAATCGAGTCCAGTTTCTTCTGCTAATTCCCGCCGCACAGTTGTGGGAATATCCTCTCCCCAATCCACCATACCTCCCGGCAGTGCCCAGCGACCGTTGTCGCGGCGGCGAATTAACACAATTCGCCCGTCAGGCAATACGGGAATCACCGCAGTACCAGTGACGGGATGTCGAAAAATCAGTCCCAGCACAGTTTGTACAATTTGCCACAATCGACGCATAAACTCAAAAGCTTGTTTAGGGGAAAGTAATTTCAGGTTTCTTAGCTGGCAGCTCAAAAGTCTTAATTTTTAATTTTTTATTCAGGCGAGAGGTCTGGCAAGTCTGCTAATATCTCGGCTGCGTGAGTTTCTGGTTTGACTTTCCGATAAACCTTTTCAATCCTACCATCAGGGTCGATCGCGAAAGTCGATCGAGTAATTCCCATAAATTCTTTTCCCATAAATTTTTTGAGTCCGTAACAGCCGTAGGCGGTAGCAACTTCGGCGTTTAAGTCGCACAGCAAGGGAAAAGGCAGTTGATATTTAGCTGCAAACTTGGCGTGGGCCCCGGCCCCGTCTGTACTGACGCCGAGGACTGCTATATTGCGCGACTGGTACTGTAAGTAAATATCGCGAAAGCCGCAAGCTTCTTTAGTACAGCCTGGGGTATTGTCCCGAGGATAAAAGTAAAGTACAACTCGCCGCCCTCGAAAATCTGCAAGGCTGACGACATTGCCTTGCGCGTCGGGAAGGCTGAAGAGAGGAGCTACGTCACCGAGATTAATCGTCATTTGTCGTATTTTGTCAAGAGTTTATAGAAATCTTCTGGAAGATCGAAAACATTGCGTCCCATCGCACCCAGATTCCCACTAGCGACTTGAATCCCGGTGTTCTTTTTTCTGGGTCTTGTACCGGGTGTGCTATGATCGTCATCGGTCTAAAATTGAGTATAACTAGCCAACGTCAAAACTTAACTGGATTAGTTGAGTGCGTAGTCTCACCTAACGGTGTTGCGGTTTAGGAAAGCTAAATTTGAAGAAAACCTAACTACATAAAGAGAACTGATCAAGTACGGTATGGCATACCGGAATTTACGCTTGGGGAGAAGACACCTATATTTTGGCGGGAGAAATCCTGTCGTAAGTAAGTGACTTCGCTGAACCAAGAATCTCAGTCACCAAGAGTGCACAGAGTGTCAAACTTAAGAATCCCTGGGCGTGAAAGCCCGGGGACTGTCAATGTTTATTAGTGAGGTCAGAATGGCTAAGCGCCGCAATCTCAAGAAAGAGAAGGCACAACGAAATCAAGCATACGCTCGCAAGTTTCGCAAGCGGAGAAATCAAGATATGTTCTCCAACAAGAGAAGACGATTTGACGGCGGTAACGGCGGTGGCATGGGCGCCATGAGCGGTGGCGGCAGAGACAAAGACATGGCTGCTGCTGAAGATTAATTACTGAGGCTATCTGCCGAACTTAGAACCAGAGTGGAAAACACGATCGTTCTAAGGAGAGATAGCCAGCCGGAATTTGTCCAATAATTCAACGATGTTTAGGCGATCCGATCGCGCGCAGCGATAAGTGATTTTCTCACTTGTTCAAACCCGGTACCCCCGTAACTATTGCGAGCCGCCACCACTTGCTGAGGTGCGATCGCGCTGTAAATGTCTGTCTCAAAGGCTGGGTGCAAGTCTTTCCACTCCTCAAGTGTCAAATCTTTGAGGAGTTTGCCCCCCGAAAGGCAAGTTTTGACGACTTTGCCGACAAGGTTGTAAGCTTCCCGGAAGGGAACGCCTTTGGCGGCCAAGTAGTCGGCTACGTCGGTAGCGTTAGAAAAGTCTTCCGTAACTGCTGCGGCGAGGCGATCGCCATTAAACTCGATTCCTTCGCGCAACAAAATGGTCATTGCTTCCAAGCAACCCTGTACCGTTCTTACGGTATCAAACAAAGCCTCTTTATCTTCTTGTAAATCTTTGTTGTAGGCCAAAGGAAGTCCCTTCACTACTACCAACAAGGCTTGCAAGTTACCGAACACCCGCCCCGCTTTGCCCCGCACCAACTCCGGCACGTCGGGATTTTTTTTCTGGGGCATGATGCTAGAGCCCGTAGCGCAGCTATCTTTGAGCGTAATAAATCCAAATTCGTGAGAAGACCACAAAATCATTTCTTCTGACAAGCGGCTCAGGTGTACCATAATCAAGCTGGCACCAGCGAGAAATTCGATCGCAAAATCTCGATCGCTCACTCCATCTAAGCTATTAGCATAAACCTTGTCAAACTGCAATAGTTCTGCCGTATAATGTCGGTCAATTGGGAAAGTCGTCCCCGCCAACGCGCCACAACCCAAAGGCGAAACATTCACCCGCTTGCAGATATCGCCGAGACGTTCCCAATCGCGATCGGTCATTTCAAAATAAGCTAACAGGTAATGAGCCAAACTGATCGGCTGAGCGCGCTGCAAATGAGTGTAACCGGGAATTAAAGTTTCCACGTTACGATCGGCAATATCGAGCAAAACCCCTTGAAATTCCCGCAATTGCTCACGAATTTCGGCGATGCGATCGCGCAAATACAAGCGAGTATCAGTGCCGGCTTGATCGTTGCGCGATCGAGCCGTGTGCAACTTTTTCCCCGCATCCCCTACGATATCCGTCAGCCGCTTCTCTACTGCGAAGTGAACGTCTTCTGCATCAACTCCCGGCACAAAAAGTCCTTGGCGGTATTCGCGGCGGATCTGTTCCAAACCATTGACTAACTGTTCGCCTTCTGCTGCGGAAATAATCCCGGTTTTGGCCAGCATTTTAGCGTGAGCGACAGAACCAGTCAAGTCGTACTCAATCAATTCAATATCGAAGCCAATACTAGCATTGAATCGGGCGATCGCCGGGTGCAGCGCCGATTCAAATCTTTGACTCCAAGTTTTTTGTTGTGTTGTCATTGCTCAAGCTAAAACTAGATTATATCTCTCTTGCAGAAGTCTATAAAAACCGGTTTGTAGCAAAGAATTTAGTCTTTCTTCCGGTTTGTAGCCAGGACTTTAGTTCTCCATCCCCAATTCGGCAATAAAAAACTCCTGTGCTGACTACAACCTTTTTATACATCTGTTGACCCTAAAAAACTGAAGTCTGGACTACAAAATTGTGAAACTTTTGCTGCATCAGAAAGAAGTGAAGTTTGGACTACAAACCTTTTAAATCCATTACCGATACCTTCTTCGACAATATCTCTAACGAAAAATCCCTTTAAAGAACCAGCCAACAAAAATACCTATAAAAAAAGCTGCTATTTGACCGCTCGAAACAAAATGGTTCCAAGATTTCTGGAAATTCGTGAAGATGTCATAGGTTTGACCCAAAATCACCGTACTCAAATGAGATTTCAAAACTAACACGTGAGCGACATCGTTCCAATTAATCGAACTGGTTAATCCAGCAGTAATTTCCGGCATTAAATTAACTATCATGGTGATTTTCTCCTGCTAAAGGTGTTACCCTAAGTACAACCAGTGTCATGTCATCTTCGTTACGATTGCCGATGCCGATAAACTGGTGTACGCGATCGAACAAATAATCCAAAATTTCTTCAGACTGCTGGTAATTTTGACAGGCCCACTGAAAAGCCGAGGTCAAGTTATCCTCATCAAACCGATCGCCCCTTTGATTAGAAGCATCGGTAAATCCGTCTGTGTAATAAATAATAGTATCTCCTGGCTGCAATTGCACTTGGGCTTCTTGGTAATGCGAATCAGCATCCAGGCCAATTAACATTCCCTCCAAAGTATCGAGCTGAACAATCGAATTAGTTGCAGCTTGCCACAGCAAAGGCGGGTGGTGAGCTGCATTGCTGTAAGACAAAACGCGAGTTTTCGGGTCATACTCCGAATAAAACAGAGTCACAAAACGGTGGGAATTTTCCAAATCCGCGTGCATAACCCGGTTTAAATGTTGCAAAATTCTAGACGGCGAGTGGCGGTTCAACACCTCCGCCCGCAGCATACCCCGTGTCATCGTCATCAACAGGCCAGCCGGTACTCCCTTGCCCATCACGTCGCCGATCACAATGCTCCAGCGGCCCTTGTCGATTTTGGACTTGAGATTTTTCATTAGGGAGGGGGGGTTTTCCCCCTCATTCTCCTTGCCGATCGGGTCATAGTCAGCGGGAATAAAATCATAATAATCTCCGCCGACTCTGCTAGCAGTTTGGCAGCGGGCGGCCACGTCAATACCGGGAATTTTCGGACAACTACGGGGTTGCAGCCGCAATTGAATTTCCGCCCCGATTTCTAACTCTCTGTCTAAGCGGTCTTTTTCCGCCAACTTAACAGTAAGTTCATCTTTGCAAATAGCCACAGCGGTTTGATCCGCCACCAACCGAACTAATTTCTGTCTGCTGGGAGTCCAGAGATATTGCGGATCACTACTAAAAACATAAAGCCGCCCGCGTTCCAAATTGTTGACTAAAATTGGCGCCCCAAACAAATGAACATCCGGGCCCAAATAACGACCGACTTGCAGGTCTAGACTAGAAGTTTGCCCAGAGGTTTCGGAAAAAGATTCAGCAGCAGTAGCGCCCGCACCTGCTGTAGCTTGCCTGGTGGCGATTTCCAGCGCTTTTCGCATATCTTGGCACTGCCGTCCTTCCTGACAATGCAACTGCTGGAACCTGACTTGACCGTTGGGTTTGAACAGCACTAAAGCCCCCCCGTCGGCGTCCGTAACGCGAGTCGCCACCAAAGGCACCAACTCCAAAAATTGGTTGAGATTGTTAAAACTGCGGAGGGCAAATCCCAGCGAGCCCAACATATCTTGAACGTTGTGCTGGTATCGGTGCAAGCGCGCCACCAGTTCTTTGAGGGCAAATACTGGCGTCGCGTCGTTAGAATTGCGACTCGGTGGGCGGTCAGCAGGTTGAGGTGAGGGGCGAGGCAAAGGCACAGCAGTCATTTTTAATTTGTGATTTTCGATGTTAGACGGAGGAGGAATGATTGAGGACTTACGGGCCACTTGAACAGAAACCCGTTTTTTTTTCGAGCAATTAGTTTGGTTTGATCGAGTAAGTTTGACACTCGGACATTGGTATCAACTTAAGTCTGAAATTTTTAAGAAATCTCGTTTATAGCTGAGTCTAGATTCCCCTAAACCCACGCCGCTGGCTTTACTTGGGGGAGGCCCAAGACCGCAGTGGCTCCTCTTAACAAGGGGGAGTTTGACCATTTCCTGTCGCCCCCGACTATCAGGGGGGCGCCAAGGGGATCGGGAAGAATAGGCAATCAGACAGCAGGCTGTACTAAATTTGAGCTTAATTTGACACGCTTTGACTCGCGCTTCGAGCCCAATAAAGCAAGAACAGGGCGAAGGTATTGTTTCTAGATATTTAGTTTTTTACTCGCCACCCGGTGGCGATCGGCGCAAGTCCTGCGATGGTAGTTTGAGGTTAAGGATTTGAGATTTTGAGCCTCTGTATCCGCCTCCAAAAATCGGGACGACCACAGATACCTCATCAATCTAAAATCTAAAATCTAAAATCTAAAATCGAGTAGGGCTTCCACAAATTCGTAACTAGAAAACGGGCGCAAGTCTTCGATGCTTTCCCCGACTCCAATAAACCGGATTGGCAGACCAAGCTGTTGCACCACAGCTAGGGCAACACCACCTTTAGCAGAACCGTCGAGTTTTGTCAATACTACTCCGCTTAATTTTGCCGATTCTGCGAACACTTCTGCCTGTCGCAAACCATTTTGACCCAGTGTTGCATCCAAAACCAGTAGAGATTCTACGGTAGCGCCTGGGGCTTTCTTATCTACAATGCGACGGATTTTACTTAATTCGTCCATGAGATTTTTTTTGTTTTGCAGGCGGCCTGCGGTGTCTACGATCAGGAGTTCTGTGCCTCGGGCGCTGGCGGCGGCGATCGCATCAAACACGACAGCAGCCGGATCGGTATTTTTCCCTGGGTTGGCAATAATTTCGACGCCACTGCGGGAACCCCAAACTTTCACCTGTTCGACGGCGGCCGCGCGGAAAGTGTCGGCGGCGGCAATGAGGGTTTTGTAGCCGGATTTTTGAGCAATGTGCGCTAGTTTGCCGATCGTCGTAGTTTTGCCCGCACCGTTGACTCCTACGATTAACCAGATGTTAAAAGTGTCTTTTTCCGGGGCAAATGTCAGGCTGTAGGCGGGATTGCCGGCGGCGGTTTCGGCACAGGGAGCGTCGAGAATGTCGCGCAGGATGGTTTTCAGGTAGGCTAGAGCCTGTTCTGGCGGCAGCACTTCTTGTTTGAGTCTTTCTTGGAGGCGACTGATAATGATGTCGGTGGCTGCGACTCCGACATCGGCTTGCAGCAGCAAAGTCTCAATTTCGGCTACTGCGTCTTGATTGAGCGGGCCTTGACCGACGATCGCCTTGAGCCGATTAATTAAGCTGCGACGAGTTCTTTCTAAGCCTTTCCGCAGTTTTTGCAGCCAAGTGATTTCTTCGACGGATACTTGGTCTGGCCGACGGCCTTGGCTGGCTAAGATTTCTGAGGACCACAGGAAGCCTTCGTCAAAGGCGAAACCGGGAATTTCTTCGATAATTGCGGCTCTCTCGGCGGCGGCTGCAATTACCTCTGGTTCTTCAAGGGCGGTTTCTTTGAGGCGTTCGATGCGCTCCATGCGATCGGCCTGAGCTCTGGCCCAAAACGGCAGGGCTTCCGTTGCTTCGCCGTCGGATGTGAGTGATTCGGTTTCTACAGCCTCGGTTGCAGGTTCGGCAATTACTATATTTTCTGCTGTAACTTCTAATTGTTGAGCAATAGGTGCAATGTCGATCGGCTCGGCTGTTGGTTGCAGAGTTTCTGCAATTGCCGCTGGGTTAGTGGCATCGAGTTCGATCGTCGCATCGTTAGCTTCAAGTGAGGCTGGTGCTGCAACTTCTGGAACTTCTGCAACAGTTGGTGCTGTGGGTGCTGGTTCAAGTTCGATCGGCTCCGTTGCTTCAATAGTCGCCGGTTCTGCAACTTCTGCAACTGTCGCGATTTCTGCTTCGGCTGCTGGAACATCCGGCGCTGCTGTCTCGGAAACTTCTGTTTCGGGTTTTTGCTGTTTTTGAATATTTTTGTAAGCAGCTTTTGCCCAATTGAGATAATCTTCGGCTACAGCAGGAGAGCCTTGCTCTGTTGCATCTGTTTGAGGCTCAACCGGTGCGGATTTTGCCGACTCATCTTGCGACTGTTCGGGGGTTGCCTCTGTTTCAGAAGATTTGCTTTCGCTGTACTGGCGACGAAACCAATTAAATACCATAGTTCATGGGGAATAGAGAATAGTTATTAGTCATTAGTCCTCAGTCCCTAGTGTAGAGCCGATTGCCGATTGCCAATCACTAATGACCAATGACTACTGACTAATGACTACTGACTAACAACTTCTGCATTGATTTTATCGACTACTCGGCGGAGGACTCCGTTGATGAACCGATGTCCTTCGTCGCCGCTGTAGCGTTTTGCCAGTTGGACGGCTTCGTTGACGCTGACTTGTTCGGGTAAGCCGAGATATAGCATTTCGGCGATCGCGATTCTCATGATATCTCGATCGATCCGGGCCAACCGTTCTATTTGCCAGTCTACAAGCGCTTCTGAGAGCAATTCGTCAATTTGAGGGCGGTTGGCGCTGACTTTGGTCAGGATTTGCAAAGCATAGGTGCGGACATCTTGCTGGTTGGCTAGCTGGATCAGTTCTGGAAACTCCATTGCTGAACCGAGACGGTTGATTGCCGTTTGGGTGAGTTCGACTGCTTCCCGCACCATTGCTCTAGCACTTTGTATATCGGCGGCGCGGATTTCGCTCGCCAGCAGTTTGTCGCTACTCCGCTGCACTTCGGATGCTGCTGCTTCTAGGGATTCTTGAACTTCTGCTGTCAGGGTGCGGATAGCGGCGAGGAGAACATCTTGCAGTTTTTTGGCTTCTAAGAGTTCTGGATTCGCCGGCAGTTGGCTGATGCCGAGGAGTGCGAGTTCGCGTGCTGTTTCGCGGGCTTTTTTCATAGTTTTTAGATAGGAATTGAGAATTTAGGAAGTTTTTCGATCGCGCGCGGACTTGAACTTTAGCAGAAAACTCGACTAAAAGCGGTACAAGACCAGCCGTCTGACTTGCCAGCGCCGGGTAGTTTACAGATACTTGGCTGTCAAACCTAAGATTTATGCTCGAAACCGGGTTTCTGAGTATAGCCTTTCTCGGTTTGGGCTGGTTTTGTCGAAATATTATCTGCTATGGGGAAAGTTTACACGGTCTTACGGGCCACTAAAGATGTCTTGGTTCAATCTTCTTCGACTGGGACAGCCTGGTATCTTGATTCGGATACCAAGGGTTCGAGTGTTTTGCCCTTAGTATTTTCGGGGGTTACTGCAACTGAGTTGTTGGGGTTGACGATGCCGCCGGAGATGATGACTTTAAAGGCATCTTCGATCGACATTGACAAATTGACTAAATCTGCTTCAGGGACGATAGCGTACCATCCGGTGGTGGGGTTGGGAGTGGTGGGGATGAAAATGCCGATGGGGGTTTCACCGGAAAGGTGAGGCGGGATGTCGTTACTCTCGATCGTACCGGTCACAAATGCTAAAGTCCAGATTCCCCGCCGGGGATATTCCACTAACACCACGCGGCGAAATTTGTCGTTTGAGTTGAGGATGGTTCCCAGCAGTTGTTTGAGGGTTTTGTAAACCGAACCCGCTAGGGGAATTGCCTGCAACAGCCGTTCGCCAAAGTCTAGCAGCCACTTGCCGAAAATGTTGCGGGCCATTAAACCGATGACTAAGATGCTCAGCAGGGGTACAGCCAGACCTACTAAAAGATTTAGCAGATTCACCAAAATCGGGTGGAGTCCGTCAAAAGGGTTGATCTGCTTGGGAATTTTGGTGAGAAAATTGATGACCCAACTGGCGACGGTAATTGTCAGCCAGATGGTGGTAGCTAAGGGTATCACTACCAGTAGACCTGCGATCAGGTCGTTTTTTAAGTCTTGTTTTATGCGTTGGAGCACGGCGGGTCAAATCTCCTCGTAACTGGTTGCCAATAACCTGAATAAACCTGAGACTAAAGCAACTGCACGGGCTTTACTGGAAGTCACCATAGACGATCGTCTTCAATTCTGCTAAACCCTACCCTTTCTGAGGGGGAAGAGTTAGGGATCGCCGGTGCTGTACCTCTATTTTAAAGAATTATTGCAAGTTGGCGCTTGATTTTAATATATGCGGGCTGTGCAGCAGCTCACCGTATTGTATATTTTAAGACACTTTGGGTCGGGATAAATCAATAAGCCGATCCCTCAGAGGCTGCCTGGGAGTCCAGGTGTAGCGAGTCCAGAGGAATTTTTCTGTGATTGGTGTAGGAATTTAATTCGTCGATCGAGCTTTCTCAGATTTTCGGCTGGGTGGCCCTTCGTTCCACCGAACTCAGCGGAATCTATGCTGGTTGAGTTCTGTATCAATGCAAAAACCTACCTTTGGATAGATGCACCTTTACTGCACTTATTAGTAAAAAGATAGTATTTTTTGAGGAGCGGGGGCGATCGACCAGCCAAAGGTTCGCCCGGTTTCAACTGTTGCATGGTAGGCAAATCCGGCAAAAAGTAAAACAGACAGACGAGCAATTTTGACTTTTTGTGACCGGAGTCATCGAACTGGTGGAAATAACGGCATAATTAAAGCGAATTTGAGCTTGAGAGGAGCGGCAAAGCAATATAGGACTAACTCGGGCTTCCTACAAAAAAAATAATCTGCCAAACGAGGTAGCAGTAGCTAGTCGCAAGCAAGATAAATTACTAAATAGCTAGTTGTTTCTAGCAGGAAGCGCTAGACTATTTGTCCAGCAGGGTATGGTTAAACTGCTGCAAAGAAGCAATGCCCCAGCGGTGCGAATTGATGGGAAGCAGGCGAAAGTTAAGGAAAAGCAAGGACACTAGCCAATCAAGTCAGACCGGAGATTCACCTCGCCGCAAGTAGTAAAAGACTTGATTAGAAGTTAGGATTGAGATGTGAATGCTCAATTTATGAAACCAATTGATTTTTACATTTTTTTATTGTATTCAAAACGAAAGAATTTTTTGAACCGTACTTAAAAAGTTGCTGACCGAGGATTTTGTGTATCTGAGAACTAATATTGAAGTAAAAGGAATTTTTGTGAAAACGCTGCATATCCTGTTAGTAGAAGACAGTCCTCTAGATGCCGAACTGATTGAGGCATATCTAATAGATGGCGACCTCGAATTTTCTCTGGTGTGTGTGGAAACTCGGGAAGACTTTGCCGGGGCGCTAGAAAAACAAAGTTTTGACATTATTTTGGCAGATTATATGCTGCCTTGTTTTAATGGGATAGCTGCGCTGGAAATCGCCCACACTACTTGTCCGGGAGTGCCGTTTATTTTTGTGTCGGCTACTTTGGGCGAGGAAGTGGCGATCGAAACTTTGAAAAGCGGCGCTACTGATTATGTTCTCAAACGCCGTTTGATGCGCCTGGTGCCCTCGATTCAGCGGGCCCTGCGGGAAGTTCAAGAACGCAGCGATCGCAAGCAAGCCGAAGCAAAGCAGCAGGAAAGCGAAGCTCGATTTCGGATTATGGCAGATACCGCGCCGGTGATGATTTGGATGTCAGACGCTGACCAACTTGGCGATTACTTTAACAAAGTTTGGCTGGAGTTTACCGGTAGACCTTTGGCGCAAGAAGTGGGCACTGGTTGGATGGAAAGCTTGCACCCCGATGACTTGCCAGAATGTCGGGATATTTACCAAAAAGCCTTCGATGCTGGCAGCGAGTACCGAATTGAATGCCGCCTGAGACGCTATGACGGGGAATACCGCTGGGTTTTGGGTACGGGCGTACCCAGGTATAGGCCCGATCGCACTTTTGCAGGTTACATCGGTTCTTACATCGATATTAGCGATCGAAAACTGGCAGAACAAGAACGCGCTGCCGCTTTGTCGCGCGAACAAGCAGCGAGGTTGCAAGCAGAAGAAACTGCTAAAGCGCTGCAATTGGCAAACGATCAAATTACTAACATTCTCGAAAGCATTACTGATGCTTTCATCGCGGTAGATTTAAATTGGAACTATACCTATGTTAACCAGAAAGCTATTGAGCTTTTAGGCAGACCAAAAGCAGAATTGATTGGTAAAAAAATTTGGGAGATATTTCCCTGGGCTGTCGATTTACCGTTTTACGAAATGGCAGCCAAAGCATTAGCACAAAAGGTAACGTTGGAGCATGAAGACTTCGTGCCGTTATGGAATAAGTGGTTGAAGGTGCGTTTTTATCCTTCCGATTCTGGTTTGTCGGCTTACATCCAAGACGTTAGCGATCGCAAGCAAACAGAAGCTGCACTCCAAGCTAGCCAAGAAAAGCTGAGAATGTTAGCCGACGCTAACTTGATAGGAATTATCTTCGGGGATGTCAACGGCGGTATCATCGAGGCAAACGATGAATTTTTGCGGATAGTTAATTACACGCGGGAACAGTTGCAGCGCGGGGAATTAAACTGGATTGACATCACGCCCCCGGAGTACAGGCATCTCGACGAGAAGGGGATTGCAGAGGCACAAGCAACGGGAGTTTGCACTCCCTACGAAAAGGAATTCTGGAGGAGAGACGGCAGCCGGATTCCGGTGTTGATCGGATATGTTTTGTTGCCCCAAAAGCGGCAAGAATCTGTGGCTTTTATTCTCGATTTGACGGTTGGCAAGCAGTTGGAAAGAGAACTGCACGATCGAGCCCAGGAATTGGCGCGGGCGAACCGGATTAAAGACGAGTTTCTGGGAACTTTGTCCCACGAATTGCGGACCCCGCTGAATGCGATGCTGGGATGGGCGCAACTGCTGCGAAACCGCAAGTTTGACGAAAAAACCACTGTTCGGGCTCTGGAAACGATCGACCGCAATACACGATCGCTGGCAACTCTGATCGAGGATTTGCTGGACGTGTCGCAGATTATTACCGGCAAACTGTCGCTGAATTTGCGGTGGGTGGATGTGATTTCGACTGTTGAGGCTGCGATCGATACTCTCGCGCCCGCGATTGCCGCCAAAAATATTGAAATGGTAACGGATTTCGACCCAACGGCGGGGCGGATTTTTGCCGATTCTGGTCGCTTGCAGCAGGTAGCCTGGAATTTGCTGTCGAATGCGATTAAGTTTACTCCCGATGGCGGACAGGTAAAGGTGGAGGTGCGAAAGATGGAGAGGACTTTTGCCCCTGATGAATCCGCTTGCTATAAAAAATTGTCGCCCGCTAGTGTCGAAATTGAGGTCAGCGACACGGGACAAGGGATTTCAGAAGAGTTTTTACCGCACGTTTTCGAGCGGTTCAGCCAAGCTGACAGCTCTATAAGGCGCTCGTACAACGGATTGGGTTTGGGTTTGGCCCTAGTGCGGCATTTTGTGGAAATGCACGGGGGGACGGTGCAAGCGGAATCGGCCGGGAAGGGAAAAGGATCGAGGTTTTTAGTGAGATTGCCCATTCAACAGCTTCATTGCGACAGCGGATTTTCTGTTGCCGCACTCGGGGAGTTGGCGATTCCTCCAAGCAAGGCGCGAGCCCCTGTAAAGGAGTCTTTTGTCAGCAGCAATCTTTCTGGAGTGCGAGTGTTGGTGGTCGATATCGACGCGGATTCCCTGGATTTTGCGTGTACAGTGCTCGAAGATTGCGGGGCCCAGGTGGAGACTGCTAGCTCTGGAATGGCTGCCCTGGCGGCGATTGAAAGGCTGAATCCGGATGTGTTGGCGATCGATATCGGGATGCAGGCCCCTGATGGAGAGGCTCTGCTGTGGCAAGTGCGATCGCGGATGGTGGAGAGGGAAATTCCGGCGTTGGCGTTCACGGCGGTTGGTAGGGTAGAGGAACGGGTACGGGCGCTGCAGGAAGGTTTTCAAATTTACGTGTCCAAGCCGATCGAGCCTGTGGAGTTGGTGGCAGTGGTGGCAAGTTTGGTAGGGCGATCGAACGATTTTAGATTTTAGATTTTAGATTTTAGATTTAATGGGTTTGCAAACTTGGAGGAGGATGTGGGGACTAAAAACCAATTTTCTTCCATTCGAGCGATCGTAGCATCCGGTAACAGTTTCTCAAAAGAATGCAACTGTTGATAAGTTCCAAACCCCGATAATCATCAGTAGTCCCACTTCTTGGATTCTTTAATCTAAAATCTTTAATCTAAAATTGTATGAGGTGCAGGGACGCTCGCCCTTAACAGTATCTCCTCAAATATCAAGTTCAGAAAATCTGTGGTTCATTAGGTCTGAGTTTTAATCACAATTAAACCTAATTTGTCAAGCCCCAAAAGTTATAAATTTAATTTAAGTCAAAGTTTTTAGCTTTCGATCACAGGTGCAGAGACGATCGCCCTTAAGAGTATATCCTCAAATATCAAGTTCAGCAAATCGGTGCTTCACTTGAAAAATACCGTAGCGCGGTCAATGCTTATAGCACTCCTCTATTTCCCGCCCAGCAAGGATTTTGTTTCACTCTTTGATTTTTCCAGGCGGCCAGGTTCCAACTATCAACGACTAGATACCAATTGCACCCGGCCGGCATCCATTTCATCCATTAATAACTCTAAAGCCTCATAATCAATATCCGATATGTACCCCAAACGGGTGAGCTCGTAGTTGATTTCGTTTTCAATGTCAGGCGTCAACTGCTTAATGTAGAGGGCTTTTTCTACAAGATGACGAATAGCATAGGTTGCTTGCATAGTAGCTCGGAGAACTCCGTACAATTTAATTATTATCTGAACAGTCGAGAGCGCGCGTGATCTAAATCAGAACCAACAAGTGATTTCAATTACATTATTCACTTTTATCTAACAGCCAGGGGACAGTCGATCTCAATTTTTAGAATTCTCAAGACTCAACTTGCTGGCATAAATAAAAAATAGTATAGTACCTTACGTTTCCTCCCCAAATCTTACGCAAAACTTCATAAAAAAGAGTCAATAAATAAAGATTCAGTAAAACTACTGACAACAACGGGTCAGTTTGCCTCAGATCAAGTTAGGCTCAGAGTAATCAAGTAGGTTTAGGCTTACACCTGTCCAGCACAGTAGTTGAAAATACGTAGCAACCATAGGTTTGACATATGCAGACACTTCTTGCCCATAAACCAATTACGGTGATTCGACCCCTAGACCACCTGAATGCAGCCACCTCCGGAGAATTCGGACGGCAACTAATGACAGCAATTGCAGCCCCTGGGATGGTAGCGGTACTCGTAGATTTGGGCGCAGTAAAATTTATTGACAGTGCCGGTTTGATGGCATTGGTTTCGGGCCTGAAGCAGGCGAAAAAAATGGGGCGCAGGTTTAGTATTTGCTCGCTATCCCCCGGGATTAGGATGATTCTGGAACTCAGCCAACTCGATCGAGTGTTTGAGATATTTGAAAATGTCGATAGCTTTGAAGCCGAAAACTCCTGCACAAACCAGCACTGGTAGAGGTTCCGCCTCGGTGAAAACAAGCCACAAAACCCAGTAAATTCGGTTAAATGCCCGAAACACAAAGGACTTCCGTTGGCGTGTTGGCAGGTTTTAAGGTAGGCTGCTTAAGAGTCGCAAATATTTAGCGAGTCGAGCCGTGGCAGTAAAAGTCGAAGAATTACTTACAGCAGACATTAATCAGCCTGCTCGTTATCTGGGAAACGAATTGGGGGCAGCACACAAGCCTTGGGACGCGGCTTCTGTGCGCTGGGTGCTCACTTACCCAGAAGTGTATGAAGTTGGTGCTTCCAATCTGGGGCACATCATCCTTTACAACATTTTGAACGCAGGGCCGAGACAGTTGTGCGATCGAGCTTATTTGCCCGCACCAGACTTGGCAGCAAAACTGAGATCGACTCAAACTCCCCTGTTTGCGGTAGAATCCAGGCGATCGCTCACAGAATTTGATATTCTGGGCTTCAGCCTCAGCTACGAACTCGGAGCAACAAACATTCTGGAAATGCTGGATTTAGCTGGCATTCCCCTAACTTGGCAAGAAAGAGCGACAAATCCCCAAAACGGTCAAATGCCGCTGATTTTTGCTGGCGGCCAAACAGCAACTTCCAATCCCGAACCCTACGCTGACTTTTTTGACTTCATCGCTTTGGGAGATGGAGAAGAATTGCTGCCAGAAATAGGCTTGATTTTGGCAGAAGGCAAAACTAATAATTTGAGCCGAGAAGCATTGCTGCTGGATTTAGCGCAAATTCCAGGCGTCTACGTCCCGCAATTCTACGATATGGCGGCCGACGGTTCTGTTCATCCCAACCGCCCGCAAGTTCCAGATCGAATTCTGCGCCGCGTGGCAACTCCCATACCAGCTTATTCGATCGGGCTAGTTCCCTACGTCCAGACAGTACACGACAGACTGACAGTAGAAATCCGCCGGGGATGCACGCGCGGCTGTCGCTTCTGTCAGCCGGGAATGCTGACTCGCCCCGCGCGCGATGTGGAACCGCAGCAAGTCGTAGAGGCGATCGAACAGGGGATGCAAGCCACCGGACACAGCGAGTTTTCCCTGCTTTCCCTCAGTTGTTCCGACTATCTGGCACTTCCAGCAGTGGGGATGGAAATCAAAAACCGCCTGAAAGATAAAAATATTTCTCTATCTCTACCCAGTCAGCGGGTAGACAGATTTGACGATAATATTGCCGACATTCTCGGCGGTACGCGACAAGGCGGTTTGACTTTTGCGCCGGAAGCTGGTACTCAGCGGATGCGCGACATCGTTAACAAAGGTTTGACCAACGAAGAATTGCTCCGGGGTGTTAAAACTGCGGTCGATCGGGGCTGGGATAAAATCAAGCTGTATTTTATGATCGGTTTGCCCGGAGAAACAGATTTTGATGTTCTCGGCATCGCCGAAACAGTCCGCTGGCTGCACCGGGAATGCAGGCTGGATGGCCGGCGGGGACTGACTTTTAACTTGACAATCTCTAATTTTACGCCTAAGCCTCACACTCCTTTTCAGTGGCACTCGGTTTCTACTGCTGAGTTTTCTCGCAAGCAAAAACTCCTGAAGGGAGAGTTTCGGGGAATGCGGGGCGTCAAGGTGAATTACACTGATGTGCGGATTTCGGCAATGGAGGATTTTGTCGGACGGGGCGATCGACGTTTGGCGGCTGTAGTCCGCCGCGCTTGGGAACTTGGCGCGGGTATGGATGCGTGGTGGGAAAGCTTGGATCAGGCTTACAAAGCTTGGACTCAGGCGATCGATGAATCGGGCCTTAGCTGGAAATACCGCCAAGTCGAAAGCGGCGAGTGGAATCTTTTTGACAAGGAAGAAGGAAGAAGGAAGAAGGAAGAAGGAAGAGAAATCAAGGAAGATTTTCCCAATTCTCCGGATCTCCCCCTCTCCCCCTCCCCCTCTCTCCCCCTCTCTCTCGATCAGGCCCTGCCTTGGGATCACTTAGATACGGGAATCGACAAAAACTGGCTGAAAATTGACTTGCAAAAGGCTTTAGAAGCAGCGACGGTTCCCGACTGTTCCTTTGAAGGGTGTTCGCGCTGCGGGGTTTGCGGCACCGATTTCGGACACAATGTGGTTGTGGATGCGCTGCCAATTCCTGAGTTTGCTGGGGAGTTTGTCCCGAATACGGAGCGGAAACAGCGTTTGCGGGTTTGGTTCGGGAAGGTGGGCGATATGGCTTTGGTTGGTCATTTGGATTTGATTCGATTGTTCGATCGAGTAGTCCGCAGAGCCGATTTGCCGATTTCGTTTACCGGCGGGTTTCACCCGAGCCCTCGGATTTCTCTGGCAAATGCTCTGCCTCTGGGTGTTAGCAGCACTGGGGAAATTGCCGACTTTGAGCTAACTGAGTCGATCGATATTGAGAGTTTTCGGGAAAAGTTGGCCGCTAAGCTGCCGGAAAATATTCCGATTTACAAGGTTGAGTCGATCGATCTCAAGGCTCCTTCTGCTAGTCAGTTATTAGAAGCAGCGGAGTACGTAATTACTGTGGCCTCCGCAGGGTCGTTGACAGAAAATGGCGCATTAGACCGGGAAAATGCTGCTCCTGTCTCCGTGGCTCCTGATGCCAACTGGGAAGCTTGGGTCAAGACGATCGCCGAAACCGAGGCTTTTTGGCGGGTGCATACTACTAAGTCGGGAAAGACGCAGGATGTCAATTTGCGTGATCGGCTGCACAAACTAGAACTTGTAGAGCAGAAATCCGAAAACAGCTCCTGGGCCTCTGGTGGTACATCTAAAGATAGAGCCGTCTTGCGCTTTACCGGCAGTTGTCGCAGCGACGGCAACTTGCTAAAGCCAGAACATATTGTGTTCATGCTCGAACAAGTCAGTCAGCAGGAAATTCAGCTTCTCCAGGTTGAGCGTAGTCAGCTAATCCTGGGTTATGGTTAAAATAGGGAAGCTAAGAGTGGAATATTTCACCTTCGGCTCTCGATCGGGATGTGTCGTTTCACGCTATAATCGCTTGTTATGGAAGCCGCGGTGGCTCGAGCGCTTTAGTCGCTCGCCGCCCTCGTCAACCAGCAACGCGGGCTGGGTGCAAATTGCTTCTGTTCAAGACTTCAAGCCTTTTTGTTGTACATTCACGGGCTAAATCTAGCGCCAAACCCGCAGGAGCGGGGTCTGAACCAAATTTAGCGATTAATTTCGATCAATCGACTGGTTGTCGGTGGTCGGCTTATTCAAAAATCTCACGGTTCAAACCGCAGAGCGGGTATTCAACAATAGATTTTTTGGACGGGTCAAAAAACGGAGATAAGCCCCCGACTTAAGTCGTGGAGAACCAAAAATTTTAGATTTTAGATTAAAGTTCCAGCTCCCAGATTCATCTGTGGAGTAAATCTAAAATCTAAAATTTAAAATCTAAAATCCACTTAAGTCGTGGAAAACCAAAAATTTTAGATTTTAGACTAAAGTTCCATCTCCCAGATTCATCTGTGGAGTAAATCTAAAATCTAAAATCTAAAATCGGCTGACCCGTCAAAAAACGCAGATAAGCCCCCGACTTAAGTCGTGGAAAACCAAAAATTTTAGATTTTAGACTAAAGTTCAATCTCCCAGATTCATCTGTGGAGTAAATCTAAAATCTAAAATCTAAAATCTAAAATCTAAAATCGACTGACAAGGTTTTAGGGTTGGCAGGGGCGGAGGTTGCAGTCGAATGCCAAACTGGGGTGTGTTGAGTGCGATCGCGCAAGAATTCAACAAAAATCTAGGCGCTTTCACTCCTACCTACTTTCGCTCAAAACCAGCCCTCAACCACCACGCAAGCGGAGTTATCAGTTCGTAGTGTTAAGTTGTGTGTTAAGAAATTGGTACGGTGTCAATGAATTTATTCGCTGAGTTCAAAGGAAGAGTTGTAAGTGTTGAATTTTGAGTATTGATTTCGCAATTCTCAACTCAAATCTCAATAGTGCTAACTCGATAAAAGCCTCCTTATTTCTCTCTCGCAGATTTATCTGCTGAGCATAACTCATAACTCTGTACGGGCGGGTTTAACTACTTTATCTGTAACAGTTAACTGTTAATACTCAACAGTTAACTGTTAACAGTGAACGGTCAACAGTTAACTTTCCTTCCACCCTGCACCAACTCACAGCTAATAACTCTTCAAGCTACTACTAATTACAGTCTAAGTCAGAGGCACTGTTGTGCGTAAGTGTCTCTAACTTGCTGCCAGTTTTTTGAGGAAATTGAATGACAAAGCAGATAGTTATAGCAGAGCAGCATCGCATTGCTGCCGTCTTTTCAGAAGATCAAATCCAAGAACTTGTGGTAGCCACAGGCAGCCACCAAGTCAGTGACATTTACTTGGGAATTGTTGAAAATGTACTCCCTGGGATAGATGCGGCATTCGTTAACATTGGCGATCCAGAACGTAACGGGTTCATGCACGTAACAGACCTCGGCCCGCTGCGCCTTAAACGCTCGGCAGGAGCAATTACAGAACTCCTGACCCCCCAGCAGAAAGTGGTGGTACAGGTAATGAAAGAACCGACGGGCAGCAAAGGCCCCCGGCTAACAGGCAACATTACCCTGCCGGGCCGCTATTTGGTACTGATGCCCTACGGCAGGGGAGTCAATCTCTCGCGGCGGATCAAGTCGGAAGCCGAGCGCAACCGCCTCAGAGCCCTGGCTATTTTGGTGAAACCTGCCGGGATGGGGCTGCTGGTACGCACCGAAGCTGAAGGGATGACTGAAGAAGCCATCATGGAAGATTTGGAAGTGCTGCAAAAACAGTGGGAAGCAGTTCAACTCGAAGGCGGTACCTCGCGGGCGCCGGCACTGCTCAACCGGGATGACGATTTTATCCAGCGGGTGCTGCGAGATATGTTCAGCGGTGACGTGAATCGGATTGTGGTGGACTCGCAAAATGGAATTAAGCGGGTGAAGCAGCAGTTGATGAGCTGGAACGGCGGTAAACTTCCTGCGGGAGTTTTGATAGACCACCACCGAGAGCGCGCCTCGATTTTAGAATTTTTCCGCGTTAACGCTGCGATTCGAGAAGCCCTCAGACCGAGGGTGGATTTGCCTTCGGGCGGTTATGTGATTATCGAGCCGACTGAGGCGCTGACGGTGATCGATGTCAACTCTGGCTCGTTTACTCGATCGGCGACGGCTCGGGAAACAGTACTGTGGACAAATTGTGAAGCAGCAACGGAAATTGCTAGACAACTGCGGTTACGCAATATTGCCGGGGTGATTATTGTTGACTTTATTGACATGGAGTCCCGCCGCGATCAGTTGCAGGTGCTGGAACATTTCAATAAAGCTCTCAAAGCTGACAAAGCTCGGCCACAAATCGCTCAACTGTCGGAATTGGGACTGGTAGAACTGACTCGCAAGCGCCAAGGTCAAAATATTTACGAGTTGTTCGGCCACAGTTGTCCTACTTGCAGCGGGTTGGGTCATCTGGTGCAACTCCCTGGGGAAGAAGACTTTGCAGCAGCGGTGCGGGAATCGAGCGATCGCACTGTTGCTACCTCGAACCGCGTTTTGTTGAATTTGCCCGAAGGATTGGAACGTCGCAGCTTGACGCCTGTGGCGGCTGCAACTCCTGCCCCGGTGCGGGAAGAACGCCCCCCCGAACCTGCTCGGGCTGCTTGGGAACCTCAGAGCGAAAGTTTGGATTTTGAGACCGGCAGCAATGCCTCGCCTTTGGACTTGCTCAACCATCCCAGTTATCAGGATTTGGGGAACGGAACCAGACGGCGCCGCCGCCGCCGGATTGGTGAAGAGCCTTTTGCCCTCCCGGTGGAGGAGGAACCGGTACGCAGCAAGTTGCGGCTGCCAAATACTCCAACTGCGCCCGTGGCGGATACGCGCTCTGAGTATCTGGCCCCTCCCGGCATCCGGGCTGCTTCGGAGGGCTTCGGGCTGGTGAATATGGCGACTGTGGGCAGGCGCGAGGATTTCGAGCGCGTGCGTCCGGCTAAGTCTGAGTTGATGAAGCCGATGGTGGAGCCTCCGGAGGTGATTTCGGTGGAAATGACGGCGGAGGAGCAGGATGTTTATGCGCTGATGGGGGTTTCTCCTTTGGTGCTTACAGATCGCAGCGTGAAAAATCCTAAGAATGCGATCGTTTCGGTGACTCTCCCCGGAGCGGCCCCGAACAAGCCGCCTTTCGAGCAGCTCGAATTTGAATTTGAAGCGACGACGCCTGCACAGAATGTTGAGGAACGGGATTATTATCCTGAAAGGTCGGTAGTTGAGCCTGTTTTTTCTGAGGATGAGGATGATGAGGCCCAAATTTATGGCGAGAGTTTGATCGACGAAACTGATGATTTTGATCAGATTGAGGAACCCAGCGATGTGATGGGCGAATCCTATGAACCGATCGAAGTCAATGAGCCGATCGAATCCAATGAGCCGATCGAACTCAATGAGCCGATCGAACTCAATGAGCCGATCGCATCCAATGAGCCGATCGAATTCCAGGAGCCGATCAAACTCAATGAGCCGATCGAATCCCAGGAGCCGATCGAACCCAGCGAACCCGAGGAGCCTGCTATCAACCGCCGCCGCCGCCGCCGCTCGTCAGCCGTTGTGGATGAGTGATATGAAGTCAGAGGGAAGAAGGAAGAAGTCAGAGGGAAGAGGGAAGAAGGAAGAAGTAGAAATTTTTACTCTCTTCCCATCTTTCCATCTTCCCCTTTCCCCCTCTCCCTCGAACGCTCTGGTAATTGCGGGTGTGGATGAAGTCGGACGAGGCGCTTTGTTCGGGCCGGTGGTGGCTGCTGCCTGCATTTTGCCCGACGAAGTTCTCGCTGAATTAGCAAGTTGCGGGGTGCGCGACAGCAAGCAGTTGAGTGCCACAGCCCGGAGTCGGTTAGCTATGAAAATCCGGGCTGTGGCTGTTGACTGTCAAATTGGTGTGGCTTCGGTGCGGGAGATCGATCGTCTCAATATTTTGCAGGCTTCTTTGTTGGCGATGAAACGGGCGATTTTGAAGTTGAAGGTAACGCCGAATTTGTGTTTGGTTGACGGGAATCAAAAGATTCCCAATTTGGCGATCGCGCAAGAGACGATGATCAAGGGTGATGCGCGATCGATTCAGATTGCTGCTGCTAGTATTGTGGCCAAAGTTTGGCGCGATGAATTAATAGTACGTTTGGCTGTTAAGTATCCTGAATATGACTTGACAAATAACAAGGGATATGGAACACCAAAACATAAATTGGCTTTGGAACGCTGCGGTGTATCTGTCTTTCACCGACAATCTTTTAGTCCTTGTCAAAAATAGTTAGTTATATCTCAAATCTTGCACCATTCTCAACTAGCCCTTGCATTTTATCCCAAAATGTCAAATAAAGGGCACAGAAACAATCAGGTAGTTCAATGTTAACCATTCTTAAACAGTAAGTACCAGTATTATTAGTGGCTTTCTCAATCATTAGCAATGGTAAGTGCGGGCAGTAATTTGAGTTGTGATAAAAGCCAGGGTTTCAGCAATACAGAACATAAGCAAAACTTCTCTATGTAGGGAGCCATATCCACGGCACCTTACCGCTTTAGTCAGGGCGAGTTTTATGAGAACTTTAGTCCTCACTAGAAACCGCGACTCGTGAGTCCGATGCGATCGCCCCGATCGCACTTTAGGATTGTTTGATCGGTTGTTCCATCGGCAATTCTATGATAAACTCGGCTCCGTGGCCCGGTGCAGACACGCAGCTAAGTTTGCCACCGTGTTCTTGGACAACTTTGTAGGAAATTGACAGGCCTAAACCGGTGCCTTTGCCAGCGGGTTTGGTGGTAAAAAAAGCCTCGAATAACTGCTGGCAAACTTCCTCTGGCATACCGGGGCCGTTGTCCGAAATCCTAATTACAGCATGGGAGTTTTGGACTTCTGTCCTAATTTTAATCTTGCTGCGGTTAGCTTTAACTTCGGCAACGGAACGCCCTTCGTTGTATTCCTCGATCGCGTCGATCGCATTTCCGATCAAATTCATAAATACCTGATTGACTTTCCCGGCATAACACTCAACCAAAGGCAAATTTCCATAGTCCTTAATTACCGCAATTTCGGGATAGTTGCCTCTGGCTTTCAGACGGCTTTGCAGGATCAGCAGCGTTCCTTCAATCCCTTCGTGCAGGTTAACTTTGCTCATTTGAGAATCATCTTTGCGGGAGAAATTTCTTAGCGATCGCACGATTTCCCGAATGCGATCGGCCCCTACCTGCATCGAAGACATCGCTTTCGGCAAATCTTCTAGCAGAAACTCTAATTCGATATCCTTAATTTGATTTTGAATTGCTGCCGGCGGCTGCGGGCAATGCTGCTGGTACATATCGAGCAAATTCAGCAAATCTTCCGTGTAGTGGCCGACGTGGACGAGATTGCCACAGACGCTGCTAACGGGATTGTTAATTTCGTGAGCAACACCAGCTACCATTTGACCGAGAGTAGACATTTTTTCAGTATGGATTAATAAGGCTTGAGTTTGCTGCAATTCATGCAAAGTATTTTCGAGTTGAAGTTTTTGTTGGGTTAACTCTGTTTGCGATCGCAGCAAAGCTTCTTCACTGCGTTTCTGCTCGGAAATATCAGTAATTAACCCTTCCAAAGCTATCAATTCTCCCGAGTCGGAAAACACTCCCAAACCTTGCTCCCAAACCCATTTTAATTCGCCATTTTTAGAAGTAATTCGGTAATTTAGCTGATACGGTCGATTTTCTTGCAAGGCAACTTGCACGGCATTCCACAAATTATCACGATCGTCCGGGTGAGTCAATTCCGAGATAGAAACTTCCCGAGTCCCTATAAATTCTTCAGGAGAATAGCCGGCTAACTGATAGCAACCTTCGCTGACAAACTCCATACTGCGATCGGCATCGTTGCGAAAACGGTAGGCCATTCCCGGCAAATTGCTCATCAGCGTCGCCAGGGCCCGCTGGCTTTCCCGTAGGGCTTCTTCGGCGTGTTTGCGATCGGTAATATCCGTCATCACCGCCAGCATACAGAGTTCGCCGTCCAAATTAATCAATTCCGCTGACAGCAAACACACCACCACCGATCCCGACTTCATCCGAAACTCGCACTCCTGATTGCGAACAACACCTTGTTCGTGCAAACTTCGCCTAAAATTCAGTCGGTCTTCAGGCCTTACCCAAATATTTAACCCCGGTACTGTATTCCAGGTAGTTTCTTCTAAATCGTAACCAGTCATCGACAAGAAACTATCATTAACTTCAATAAAACGACCCTCATCAAAAGTAGTAATAATCATCGGATCGGGACTCGACCGAAAAGCTTTAGAAAATTTTTCTTCCGATAACCTCAACTTTTTAATAGCCTCTTCCAACTGACTTGTCCGCTCTTTAACCCGGCATTCCAATACCTCATTAGCCTGCTTCAGGGTCTCCTCCGCCTGCACCCGATAAGTGATATCGCGCACCACGCCTTGCAGCCCCATTTTGCCGCCGATATCCATAGAAGTTAGCAGCACTTCTGCCGGAAACTCAGAACCATCCAAACGGCAGTGCCGCCAGTCAAAACGGCAATTTCCCGATCGCACAGCCGTATTAACTCGCTCTTGATAAAGACTCAGAGAATCTTGTCCGTCCGCTTGCAACGGCGGGCTGAAGTCCGAAGGATGCTTGCCGCAAAACTCCGATTCAGTGCTGCATCCAAATAACTTTAAAGTAGCCGGATTGCAATCCAAAAAACCCTGTTCGTCTAGCAACATTACCGCATCAGTCGTCGATTCGTACAAAGTGCGAAACTTTTTTTCTGACGCCTGCAAAGAAGCAATCAACTGCATCTTTTCCTCTGCCGCCCGCTTTGACTCGGTAATATCCTGCATTACTTGAGAAAAGCCCTGCAACTTTCCCCTTTCATCGCGCAAAGGAGTAACAATAATATTCGCCCAAAATCGCGTTCCGTCTTTGCGAAGCCGCCAGCCTTCATTTTCGTATCGACCTTCTGCCAGCGCCCTGATTAATTTTTCTTGGGGCTTGCCGATTTTAAGATCTTCTTTGGTGAAAAAACACTCCGAATTATTGCCGACTATTTCATGCGCTCTATATCCAAAAATTCGTTCTGCACCCGAATTCCAGCTAGCTACATACCCATCAGGAGCTAACATAAATATAGCATAATCCTTAACGCCTTCAATTATTAAGCGCAGGCGTTCTTCGCTTTCTCGAAGTGCAGATTCTGCTTGCTTGCGCTGGGTGATATCTTCTACAAAACCTTCGTAGTAGAGCAATTTACCCGCTTCATCGCAGACAGCCCGGGCATTTTCAGCGATCCAAATTATTGTTCCGTCTCGGCGATAAATCTGCGACTCAAAATCCGATACGATGCCCTGTTCTTGCAAAGCATAAACAAACTGATCGCGGCGATCGGGATTGACGTAAAGCTGATCGCTAATATCAGTCAGACAAGCCATCAATTCTTCGGCAGAATTATATCCATAGATGCGAGCCAAAGCTGGGTTAGCGCTGATGTAGCGACCGGATTGGGTTGTTTGAAAAATACCCGACACAGCATTTTCAAACATACTATAATATTTTGCTTCCATTTGGTGCAGTGCCTCCGCGACATTCAGGCATTCTATCGCTTTATTTCCTACTTTTTGATTTCCCACTTTTGAATACCCTGCTCTTGTTTGTGAGTTGAATATTTTTGGTCTACCGCCTGTTAAATTTGAGCCGTTAGTTAGGCTGAAAGATGGTGTGTCGCAGCCGGAGACGAGTGTGTTTATTCATCTGTCCTACTGGGCTGTTAGTTGTTAGTGGTTGCTGCAGAAAGTTTAGTTGTTCGGGTATTTATTTGAGGCTTGAGTGGCGGTCACGATCGCATTGGCACCTCGATCAACCGGCAGTGCAGGTGTTCTAGCAAAACCTGCTCCTTGAAATATCCCTGAATATATTAGCAGTTGAATACCCTGAAATAAGTTAGTAGCAAGGGTGCTGTTACAAAAAAGCGACTTCTACAACCGCAAGAGCCTATTTTTAGGATTTGGGTGAGAGTACGATCGACTATTACGCGAGGCAACAAACCCGCCTGCAATAGCTAAATGCTCGCTCTCCTTGCTCTCAGTCGATTTGAGATTTGAGATTTGAGATTCAAGAATTGACTCCACAGATGAATCTGGGGCTCCCTAATGTCTAAAGTTTTTTGCTCTCCACAACTTTTGTCGGAAACTTTTATCGGTCTTTGGGTGCTCTGAGTTACTGTTAAGTATTATTGCTGATAGATAATACAGCAGACTGCTGGCAGTTATACGATCAGGGGTTTGTATGTAAAGTTGGCACAACAATAGGGTAATTGTTGTATCAAAAAATTCATATTCTGCTGCTGCCGGGGGAAAAATTCTGTAGCGGTGCTGGCATTTGGGCAAAAATCTGGGTTCGATCGCGCAAAATGTGGTCGGCAAGTCTGGTAAAATCCCGATCGATTCTCGGTTTGGCCGCAAAGCTCGATCGGGCTAAATTTGACTAGAACTAATAAATGACAGATTCTCCTCTCTTAGCAACGCCAGAGTTAGCCCCAGCTTCAACCCAGACGGCGGATTCTCCTGTGTGGCCAGCCCTCCTGCAACAAGTATTAGACAGACAATCTCTCTCACGCGCCCAAGCAGCCGACTTGATGCAGGGATGGCTAGCCGAAGTTATTCCCCCCGTCCTCTCAGGAGCAATTTTAGCGGCCATCCAAGCCAAAGGCATCTCGGCGCCAGAATTGGTAGGAATGGCTCAGGTATTGCATTCTCAGTCGCTTGCAGGTGAGGCGGAGAGCGTTTTCAATTCCCAATCTCCAATCTCCAATCTCAAATTAATTGATACTTGCGGCACAGGCGGCGACGGCGCATCCACGTTTAACATTTCCACTGCTGTAGCTTTTGTGGCCGCCGCCGGCAAAGTTCGAGTTGCGAAACACGGAAATCGCTCCGCATCGAGCAAAGTGGGTTCTGCTGACGTGTTGGAAGCACTCGGAGTCAACCTCAACGCCGATTCCGTGAAGGTAAGATCTGCGGTAGACTCCGTGGGCATCAGCTTTTTATTTGCCCCTGGGTGGCATCCCGCACTTAAGGTTGTAGCGTCGCTCCGGCGCACTTTGAAGGTGCGGACTATTTTTAACCTATTAGGGCCCCTTGTCAATCCTATGCGCCCTACAGGGCAGGTAATTGGGGTGTTCGATCCTAGTTTGGTATCAACTATTGCTCAAGCTTTGGGCGAGTTGGGGACTGAGTTAGCTGTAGTCGTTCACGGCAGAGAAAAATTGGACGAGGCGGGTTTGGGAGATGTGACTGATTTGGCGGTTTTGTCGGATGGCAAAGTGGAACTCACTACTTTAGACCCCCAAAAGGTAGGATTGACACCAAGTGCGATCGGCTCGTTAAAAGGCGGAAATGTTGAGGAAAACGCCGAGATTTTGCGGAACGTTTTGCAAGGCAAAGGTACGCCCGCACAAATGGATGTTGTAGCTTTGAATGCGTCTTTGGCTTTTCAGGTGGGAGGTGCAATTCCTATGGGTTCTCACGCAGCAGGAGTTTCTATGGCTAAGGACATTTTATTGAGCGGCGAATCTTGGTTGAAGTTGCAGCAGTTGATTGAGTTTTTGAAATGAAGGAAGAAGGAAGAGGGAAGAAGGAAGAAGGAAGAAGGAAGAGGGAAGAAGGAAGAGGGAAGAAGTAAAGAAAAATTTAGAATGCCAAAATCTTCCCGATCAAACCGTCTAAAACTCAGCCTTCTGCATTCATAGTTTTTCAAGTTGGGAAACTTTTTTCTCTCTTCTCTTCTTGTTGGTTAGTAAAAAAAATCCTTCTTCCTTCAACCCTCTGTTTAAGAGCGCGATCGAAATTCAATCACATCTTGCTTAATCGTTATGTCTTTATTACCAAAAAAATCGTGACCCAATAGTCCGATATCTAGCGACGGGGAGACTGCGACAACTACATTATTAACCGCCAGACCCCCGGCTTCAATAGAAGTCAAACGACCGAGGGGAAAAGTAGCCACGCCGTTGGGAGTTTGTGCTTGCACTGTTCCCTGGAGAACAAGGCTCAAGGCTTTAGCCATTGCTGGTGTAATTACTGTGCCACTAGCTCCAGAATCTACCATCATCTCGAACTTTTGTTTGCCGTTAAATGTGACTTCTATGACTGGGATATTAGCCTCTCGGCGTTTGATTTTTGCCTGAAACACTCCCGACTTTGCTGCGGGCGAAGTGGCGGGAGTCAATTCTTTGGGGAGAAAACCGCAGACTGATTGGCTGAGGTTGAGGGTTCGGCCTGACGAGCTCCGCATGAAGCATCCCTCACTTTCTTGAGCCACTGCGGGCGAGGAGTTGGCAACAGTCCCTATTAAAATTGAACTGCTCAGAGAAATAGCTGTTGTTACAACCAGTAACGGTTTGCACAGTTTTTGAGAGTTCACTAGATGCTTGTATAAGTTTGAGAGTAAAGGCAAGGGAGATTTACTAGCCATAGTTTCGTTAAACGCTGTAGCTCGATCGTAACAGCGACAACTGCCTTTTGGTATAGATATAGAATTTCCGCCCGCCGCCTAAGCTGCTGGCAGATAAATTGCTGGCGCGGGGGCAGATCGAGAATTTGCACTTATTGCTGCTTTTTGATTACCTGTGGCATGAGTGCCTCCGGCATCGGGCTTCCGGCATAAGTGCCTTGCTTTTCCGAAGCCTTGCACAAATTAAAATAATATCTGTATATTGCCGACTAGCATCAAATCCCTGGCAGTGGTAAGAATTAAACCAAACGAAAGTAATTAAGGATGTCATGTCACTTTCAACTGCACAACCCGCTCTCCTAGTCCTGGCTGACGGTACTGCTTACCGCGGCTGGTCGTTTGGCGCTGACGCCACCGTCGTTGGCGAGGTAGTATTTAATACGGGAATGACGGGCTACCAAGAAGTATTGACCGATCCCAGCTATTGCGGTCAAATAGTAACTTTTACTTATCCAGAATTGGGCAATACCGGGGTAAATCTCGAAGACGAAGAATCCTCGCGCCCGCAAATTCGAGGTGCGATCGCCCGGAACGTGTGCAGCCGCCCCAGCAACTGGCGCTGCTCGCAATCTCTGCAAGACTATCTGAAACAGTACGATGTCCCCGGAATTTATGGGATCGACACCCGCGCCCTCACTCGCAAAATTCGCACGGTGGGAGCGATCAACGGTGGCATTTCGACCACGATTCTCGACCAGGCGGAACTTTTGGAGCAAGTGCAAGATGCCCCCAGTATGGACGGGCTGAATCTGGTTCAGGAAGTCACCACTCGCGAGGTTTACGAGTGGTCTGAAGCCACGGACTCGGTTTGGGAGTTCAGTCCTACAGTCAAACCTGCTAACGGCCAAATGTGGACGGTGGTAGCGCTAGACTTTGGGATCAAGCGCAACATCCTGCGGCGTCTGGCGAGTTACGGGTGTCGGGTCATCGTTGTCCCCGCTGACACGTCGCCGGAGGAAATCCTCAAATACAACCCCGACGGCATTTTTCTGTCCAACGGCCCGGGAGATCCGGCGGCGGTAACGGAAGGGATCGCGACTGCGAAAGCTTTGTTAAAGTCGGACAAACCCGTATTCGGCATCTGCATGGGACACCAAATTTTGGGACTTTCCTTGGGTGCAGAAACTTTTAAACTTAAGTTCGGCCACCGGGGATTGAATCATCCAGCGGGTTTAACTGAGCAAATAGAAATTACTAGCCAAAATCATGGTTTTGCGATCGACCCCGATTCCCTAGCCCCGGAAGTAGAGATTACTCATCTCAATTTGAACGATCGCACCGTAGCCGGATTGAAACATAAAACTCTGCCACTGTTCTCAGTCCAGTACCACCCAGAAGCCAGTCCAGGCCCGCACGACGCCGACTATTTATTCGATCGATTCGTCCAGTCAATGCGAGACAATCAGAAAGTAGCCAGCAGTAAATAGTCAGCAGTCAGCAGTCATTAACCGTTGACTGCTGACTCAAAAAAACTAAAAACCACTGAAAAAAAAAACTGTAGACAAAAAACCAAAAAACTCCTATAATGAAGCCTCGACTTTAAGCCATATCTAGCTAGGAGGGTGTCATTCCTGAGTCATTGACCCTGACCGTTAGCCTCAGAGGCACTCGCGAAGTCAGGAATAACTGTCAGTTATTTCGCCTGACGGGCCTGCTGGACGCTTTTTCTGAGGCCACTTTTCGGAAGGTAATAAGCAAATGTATTGACGAGGGCCCAAAACACGTAATTTTGGACTTGTCTCAGATAGACTTTGTGGATAGTTCAGGCTTGGGCGCACTTGTGCAACTTGTCAAAAAAGCCCAAACCTTGGAAGGGACATTGCAAATTGTCTCAAATCCCCGCGTAACTCAGACGGTTAAACTGGTTCGCTTAGAGAAATTTTTGTCTTTGCAGCCTTCGGTTGATGAGGCGGTAAAAAACGTCAAGGATGCTTGACGCCAAAGTGAATTAAATTAGCTATCCGGTTCTCAACGCTGGATAGCAAATTTTTATTTTTGTGCTGGTAAAACAATACCGATTTTCCCAGAAGCTGCGACACGCGCCAGCCGCTATTTTCCCAATGCTTAGAGTTTCGGTGGAGGGGAAGTAAAATATGTGTGGCAAACACGCGGAAAAATGGTATAAAAATTAGAGCATCGCGATTTGGTAAAAAGCCTTTTTTAGGAGTGCGATCGTCGCGCCAAGCTTTGCCTATATATCTCGCTTCGTGATCTGACAGCGAACACTCCTGGGAAAGCTATAATTGCTGAAGTAACGAAAGACGCAATAAGTAAGTGACTAGAAAAACCAAGCTGTGCGGAAGTTTTATTTAAAAAAGTATGTCGCCGATCGCAGATGACGGGCTCAAACTGAGTCTGACGGATATCAGTTTAAATCGAGTGCATCCTGCGAGGGCTACACCAGCAGAAATAGAAAGAATTTCGCCCGCAGCCTGGGCATATTTGGGAGATGCAGTGTACGAACTCTACGTTCGGAGTTCGTACTTAGTGCCACCCAAAAAATTGCAAGCTTATCACGAATTAGTGGTGGGGCAAGTACGAGCCGAAACTCAAGCGCGTCATTTGCGATCGCTCTCTCCTTACTTGAACAGTACAGAATTAGCAATTGTCAAGCGCGGCCGCAATGCTGCAGCGGGCCGTTCTAAGCGAGCAGATCCAGAGATATACCAACAAGCCAGCAGCTTAGAAACCTTGGTCGGATATTTGTATCTCACCGATCCCGAAAGATTGACCGAACTTCTGGCACTTTTAGATCTTGAGACTTAAAGGATTTAGCAGTTAAAATTTGGGAATGGGGAGGGATTAATTAACCATCCTTGCACGGCTAAAATAAAACCGCAAAAATCGCGATCGGCAAAACAGGATTTATCAGTTATTAACTAGCAATTTGAACACAGCAAAATCCTTGCTCCCTCCCTAGAATATCTAAAATCTCAAAGCCCCAAGATTGCTCCCTCAATCAAGAATCTCACATCTACAATCTACAATCGATTAGCCTTCAGCCAAAACGTTTTGACCACAAGAAACCAATGAGAAAATTTACCCGACCAAACTCCTCGCGATCAAATTCCGACAGCAAGCCATTCCAAAGCGAAGGCCGCCGTCAGGACTCACAACCATCCTCTCCCCGCTTTGAACGCAAGCCCCGTCCCGACACTCGCGGAGTAGACGCGCCTCAGAAGCGATCAACCTTCGCCCCGCAATCGCGAGAAATGCCCGTGAGAGCAATTTTCAAACGCAGAGTCGATTCCGACGGCCAACCATCCCTTCGCAGAAATAATACTTTCCAAGACAGAGACAGCAGCCCGCAGGAATCCCGGGGCAATTATTACCAAGACAGAGACAGCAGCCCGCAGCCGGCCCGCAACAATTTCCGAGACAGAGACAGCAGCCCGCAGCCGGCCCGCAACAATTTCCGAGACAGAGACAGAGACAGCAGCCCGCAGCCGGCCCGCAACAATTTCCGAGACAGAGACAGAGACAGCAGCCCGCAGCCGGCC
>NZ_JAUBPS010000003.1:3695-148242 GCF_036700865.1 Microcoleus sp. S13C4 | reverse complement strand
CGCAACAATTTCCGAGACAGAAACAGAGACAGCAGCCCGCAGGAATCCAGGGGCAATTATTACAAAGACAGAGACAAAGACAATAGCCCCCAAGAATTCCGGGGCAACCATTTCAGAGACAGAGACAAAGACAGAGACACTCGCCCTGTTGACACTGCCTCAAATACAGTCGTGCAACCAGACGCAGACACAGACGACATGATTTACGGCCGCCATGCGGTGCAAGCAGCTTTAGAAACAAACCAAGTCCTCAACCGGATCTGGGTTGTTCCCCACCTGCGCTACGATCCCCGCTTTCACAGCTTGCTAACCGAAGCCAAAGCCAACGGCAGCATCATTGACGAAGTTGACGATTTGCGCCTCGACTACATCACGCGCAAAGCAAACCACCAAGGCGTAGCGGCTCAAGTATCAGCCTACGAATACCTGGATTTGAGCGAACTGATCGCGAAGGCTAAGTCGGCTTGCGAAGATCCAGTAATTGTGGTAGCCGAAGGACTCAACGACCCGCACAATCTAGGGGCGATCATTCGCACCGCAGAAGCATTGGGATCTCAGGGCATGGTGATTCCCCAGCGGCGGGCTGTTGGGATTACCTCGGCAGTGAGAAAAGTGGCAGCAGGGGCATTGGAAAGCCTGCCCGTGGCGAGGGTTGTCAATCTTAACCGGGCGCTGGAAGAACTCAAAGAGGCTGGATTCTGGATTTATGGCACTGCAGCAGGCGTCGGTCAATCTATAGAGACAGTCAAGTTCTCCGGGCCCACTGTTTTAGTGGTGGGTGGTGAAGCTGACGGTTTGAGCCTTTTGATACAGCGCGGCTGTGACGGATTAGTTTCAATTCCTTTAAGGGGCCAAACTCCTAGCCTGAATGTCTCGGTAGCAACGGGGATGGCTTTATACGAAATTTACCGCCAGCGCGGACCCAAAAAGTTTCACGTACACGGCTCCTAAAGGTGGTTGAAAAAAAGAGTACAACAGAGTAGCTTATTGTGAATGCGGCCCAGAATAGAGTGGCACCACACCCGGAACAAGTAAGGATAGCCGATCGACTCTCGTTACTTGTTCAGGCGAAAGTAGAAGGGGCCTTGCCCCTAGGTTCAAACAGGAATTCGACACCAATCTATTTAGAGATCAGCTTTAAATAGGTTTGGACGGTTCTTGGCAGCAGTCAGCCACGTGTAAATAACAAAAGCCTAGGCGTGTTCGCAGCACCCTGAAAACACCATCAAATACATTAGAAAAGCAGATGAAAGAATTCTTGATTACCTTACTCAACTTTTTCGGATTGGCTTGGTGGGTTGAAGTTAAAACTTCAGCGCCGCGGTGCATTTACTATTTTGGCCCGTTCTTAACCGATGGAGAGGCGGAAGCTGCAAAAGCAGGATATGTAGAAGACATAGAAAATGAAGGGGCAGAAGGTGTTAGTGTTTCGATTTACCGCTGCAAACCAATTACTTTGACTGTTGCAGAAGATTTGGGAAAGCTTGGTGATGGAGGGCTGTGGCCGGTTTTGAGCGGTCAGTAGAAGCAGGGGATTTTTGAGTTGTGAGAGGGCTACGCTTCCCTCACAACGTTGTGCGGTTTTGAGTTGTGAGTTGTAACTTCAAAACTCTTGATTGTTGGGTGATAAATTGCTTGTGACCAACTCCAAACTCAACACTCGCAATTGCCAACTGCTTCGGGGTGACTCTCAATCCAGTGATCGATGTCTGCGAGTACCCGATCGGGAATTTCCCAAGGGAACAAGTGGGCTGTATTGGGATAGCACTGCCACTGACAATCGTGGAGGTGGCGGGCGGTTTCTAAACTCGACTCTGAGGTGATGTGCCGATCGGCCTCTCCGGCCAACACCAAGCTGGGACATTGAATGTCGCCGAGGTGGAGCAGTCGGTTGTATCCAGCCCTCAGAGCGGTATTTAACGCCTTGGTGGCCGTGTTGGAAGTCTTGAGGTAGGCGGGGGTGCCTGCCTGTGCTAAGTAGCGGTAAGGGGTGGCTGTATGCTGCTGTATCAAGTAGCGAAAGAGCGATCGCCTCGCAAAAGTATCAATATTCCACTGCCAACCGGGTATCGCCCAATTGATAATTCCGGCTAAACCGGTGTAAAGGTTATCTTGCCAAGAGATGGGAGGGTGACTTCCTCGCGGTTTGGCTGCGGATGCGAGTACAATCAAACCGGTGACTCGCTGGGGATATTTCATGGCTAATTCCAGGGCTAAAATCCCTCCCAAAGACCATCCGATCACCAAACACCGATCGATCCCCCATCGATCTAAAAGTGCTTCTAAATCGAGGAGGTGATCGGTCATTTCAAAGGCAGTTGAGGTGCGGCTGTTGCCGTATCCGCGCAAGTCAGGGGCGATCGTCTGGAACCGCTTTGATAAGTGTTCTGTGAAGACGGACATACAATCGCCGGAACCTGGATGGCCGTGCAAGCAGAGGATGGGAAACCCTTTGCCTTTGACGGAAACGCTGAGTTTTGTGTGTGGCATTTTCTGATTACGCGATCGAACGAATTAAATAAAATTGAAAAATCTTAAAACTCCTCAAAAAATATTAATTATTAATACATCTTATTTCTCGAATTACTTGATTTGAATTTAATTATATCTAACTTGCCTGTGTTGTCAAGAAATAACGTTTTTGCCTAAAGTAAGGTGAATTGGAAAAAAACCGATCAATACCTGAGAAGGAGAATATGGCTAACTATGATATTTTGGACGAAAATTACTACCTCACAAAATATCCCTTTGTTCAACAAGCTATCGATCAAGGAATTATCAGTTCTGGCAAAGAACACTTTGAAAAGTTTGGTCAAAAACTCGGTTTCACGGAAGTGTCGCGATATTACGATGAAAGTTACTATCTCGCCAACAATCCCGCAGTCGCGGCCGCTGTCAGTTCCGGAGCTTTTGCATCAGGCTTAGATCACTTTATTCAGTTTGGCTGGGAACAAGGTCTTGTCAATACATCGCCTGACTACGATGAATCATTTTATTTAAAGCGATACCCCGTACTTGCTCCCTTTGTGCAGAACCAAACTTTCAAATCGGGTTTTGAGCACTTTATCAAATTCGGAGCCCAAGAAAGCCTTTATGCGAGTACTTTTTTTGAACCCGAATATTTGCTGAAAAACCCGGATGTAGCAGCAGCAGTCCAAGCAGGAGTTTTCAAAACAGGTGGAGAACATTACCGAAAATTTGGACAATTTGAGCCAAGTCGCTCTGCAACCTTTGTCGGTACTACAGCCAGTGACGTTGTAGCTGGATTTGGCGTAGGGAAAGTTGAAATCACCGGCGTTCAACTATCTTTAGATGCAGCAGGCAATCGAGTTTATGAAAAAAACAACTATTATCTCGATCAAGATACCTTAATTAGCAGTCAAGGCTCTGATACTTTTGTGCTTGGTGTTGGGGATTTTTCCCATACCAATGATCCTATTTTCTACAGGGGTTTTGGAAACATACCTGTTATTATTAAAAATTTTGACCCGCAAGCTGATTCGATCCAACTCGCAGGAACGCGAGGAGGGTATCAATTCTCGTCTGGAGAGAATGGCAGCAATTCTTATATTCTTCTAGGCAATGGTAGAGGTATCGAAAGAGTCGCTCAAATTGAGGGAAATGCCAATATTCCCTTTCTAGCAAATCGAGGTCGCGGTATTTTGATTTTTAGTATAAATAGTGTATTGGATAACTTTTCGGAATTTGAATATTTGCAAAAAAATCCCGATGTTGCTGCGGCTGTGAAAGCAGGAAATTTCTCTTCAGGTCTCGATCATTATACAAAATTTGGACAATTTGAACCGAATCGCTCTGCCACTTTTGTTGGAACTAATGGAAATGATATTGTCACTGCTTTTGGCAATGGAAAAACGGAAATTACTGGAGTTGATTTAGATACAAGTTTTACTTTTGGCGGAGCCGGCCGTTATTTTAGTAATGGTAGCAATGAATTTGATACCCTGATTGGCAGCCAAGGGGCTGATACTTTTATGTTGGCTTATGATTTTACCTCGCCACCACCGTCTCAGATGATTCCCAGCGCGCAAGAATTATATAGAGGGCCAGGGGAGGCTCGCATTCGCGGATTCAACCCCACGCAGGGTGATGTACTCAGGTTAGCAGGTCAACTCAGTGACTATCAAATATCTCCGGTAGGTGCAGATTTAGTCATCTCCAAACCAGAAGATACAATTGCAATTATTGAAGGAGGTGCTAATTTAAATCTGCGACAACTGACTTTTCCTGCTCCTAATTTTTATTCGAGTGCGAAGTCTACTTTCTTGCTGGGTTAGTTAATAGACATCTCCCAAAAAGCAGGTCAAGAACAGTCTCTCCGGCCTGTTCCACAAGAATTATGGGAGATGTACAATAGATGTAATTCACCTTTATGAGTGACGGAGGTCGGCAAATAAATGTTTATTAACTACATCAGTTTGATGCTGATCAATATGGTGGCAGGGTTATTTATCCTCGCCTACTATGTCTATTCCGGTATCGACGGCGCCGATCGAACACGGTGGATTCCCGGGTTTGGCATGAGTGGCGCGATCGCCCTGACAACAGGCTTGCACATGATCTTCACTTGGTCACTTCCAGGCAGCTTCAACATTGCCTTCGGGGAAATGTCAGTTTTGTTCGGTATCGTCTTCCTCGGTGCTGCTGTCGCCCTAGCTCAAAATTGGGAGTTGCTAACAGTTACGATTTACGCCTTTTTCGCAGGTGCGGCTGCTATTTTGATCGGTTTGCGGATTATCAATCTCGGTCTAACCACGCAGCCAATACTATCAGGTATGGGCTTCATCCTGTCGGGACTCGGTGGCGTCTGCGCGACGCCTGCGCTGTTGATGCCAACTAATCGCACTCTGCGACTGATTGGGGCGATCGTTCTAATAGCAGCGGGTCTAATCTGGGCTTTGACGGCGTGCATGGTATATTGGGAGCATCTCGCTAAATTCTCGAATTGGGTGCCCTACCCCATGCGCTGAAACCTGGCAACTTACCGCGAGCCAAAATAAGTCGTTTTCGCAATATTCTCTTAAAATCCGGGATTCCGGCTAATGTAATCGGCAATTTTAGAAATAGACTGGCGCATTTGTAAATCGCCGCTGCTGGTGTCAATCACAGTCATTACATAGGCCTCGTCGTCAATACTCATCGCTAAAGTTGTGCCGAGCACCAGGGAATTTTGGCCTGTTTTTTCGCCCAACCACTGAGCTTTAGTTCCTTGCAAGGCGGCAAATCCCAGAGCGTGATCGTACTGGCGGTTGAGAGTTTCTATTAATAGTTTAGCACCAGGTGTTTCGCCGTTGTAAATTTGCACCATCATTTCGGTGAGTTCGTTAGCAGTCAGGCGGTTGGGGCCAGAACCGGGGTTGGCGGGCATAATCTTTTCCCCCATTAATTTGAAGTTAACGCGGGTGACTTGGTAGCCGCGATTATCTAAAAATTGATTGATGTAATCGGATCCCAAATAATCGATCAGTTGATTTGTGGCGGTATTGCTGCTGCGATCGATCATTTCTTCTAACAGTAGCTGTAGCGGGTAATTTTTAGGGGACAAAATCTGCGTAGATGAGTCTTCGGTGAAATTACCCGAATTGACAAATACTTCCTGGTTGAGACTAATTTTTTCTTTTTCGACTTTTTGCATCAGGGCGACAGCAATCGGCAATTTAATTAAGCTGGCCGGACTGACAGGAGGCACATCGCCCCGCAAGTGTACGCACTCTCTAGAAAGGTTGCAAACACCGATCGAAGCTTGAGCCGACAAACCGCTTTCCCGGGCAACCGCAGCCAAGAAATTAGATTTTGCTTGCTGGACTTGAAAGGTTGCTGCTGTTAAATTTTCCCGATATTCTTGAGTTTTTGAGGCAGCGAGGGAAGCTAAAAATGAATTTTGAGGAACTTCCTGCAAGTTGTTGAGGGCCTGGTTCCACAAAAATTGAGTTTGCTGCGAAGATTCGATCGACTTATTTTGCGGCCGTTTAGTTTCTACGGCTCGGTTGGCTAAACGGACTGCTTGTTGTAAGTTGTCGTTAGCCCTCTGTTCTACTAATATTTGAGCTTCCACCGCTTGCAACTGCTGTAGCAGTTGTTCTTGAGGATTGGCGGCAACGGGAACTAAGCGCGAGAGCAGGGTTGGTTCTGGGGAGGGAGAGGGGGGTTGTTCTAATTCGGTGACGAGCCGATCGCGAATTTTGTAGAGTTCGTCTAGGGAACGCGGGTTAGATGATTGAGAGAATGAACTTGCGATAGTTAACATCTGAACCAGTCCGATGCCGGCTACTACTGCCGCCATCTTGTTGGCGATCGACAAAAAACGCCTGATCTCTGGCATATTTAACATCCTCAACACAACCAAATTCTATATAAGCAGCTATTGTTACATCAGTCAAACGCTTTGAGAGTTTAGATAGGAGAACAAATCTAAAATCTAAAATCTAAAATCTAAAATAGTTTGATCGCGCCAATGTGGCAAAATAACCAAAATAAAGGGAGCGATCGCACCAAAGCAATCAACCCCCTCTAAATATTGCGAACTATCTACTTTTTGCGTCGCCGTCGCCAGTCAGCACCCAACCGTTTCAGGTAATCCCAGCCGCGTTGGGGCCAGACATGATCGCTACCGATTTTTTCGGCAATCCAGCGAGCTACTTTGGGGCCGGTCCAGTCTCCGCCGTCGGGGGCAGGGCCTTGCAGCGCTTGTCGCAGTTCTTCTTGCTCTTCAGGATTCAGCAAGGATTTGGCAGGAGGGGGCTGGCGGTCTCCGCTGCGATTTCTCACAGAGTTAGGCCCTTCTCGGTTGTAGCGCTGGACAATTTCTTTGGCATAGTCGTAGTTGAGGCCTACGACTTGGGCTGCTTGTTTGATAGTCCAATTTCTGGAAACTAACAGCAGCAAGTGCCAGCGGCGCGACTCTGTGGTGTTTTGTGCCTGCCGGTAGCGAATTTTGAGTTCCTCTGCCGTCAGGTGGGATTCTAAGTGAGCTTTAGGTGGCATTCCTCCAACGGGGCATCGGGAACTTCTTACCATATATCTTTGGTTTTGGGGATAATTCCGGATGAAATTATTTTCCTGGGGATCGTGGTGGCAAATAAGTAGCTTTTTTTACCCCCGATGCACGCAGCTAGTCGCACTTGAGGAAGGACTGCTGGTTTTTTGCAGGTGCGCGCAACAAAAGACCTCGGCGTGGGGGTGAGCGTTTCGAGCTTTTTTGTCAGCCCCAGATTTCTGACAGGCTTGTTGACCTCTGGCACAATGGGCGTGTATCAGAAAAGGTCGATCACTATTTTCTTCGATCGCGCAGCCGCCATTAATTCACTCGGATGACTGATAACTTTCAGTAATTTGTGGCTAAAAAAGTGTTCTTCATAATTGGGTTATAATTATTAGGGAATCTGCAGCCGTAATCTAATATTTTATTTGTCATGATTTTCTGTTTTCAGTTGACATTTTTAAAATAATAAAGAGGCGAATGAGCTCGTAAAAAGTCAGATTCCGAGGCTTAAACTTATGTCTTAAAAAAATATTAAATCTCACAAAAGGGGTAATTTATTCTCAGAAAATGTTTTAATATTATCTGAATATTTTTTCTTGAATAAAGCACTGACAATTTGGGTTTAGTTGATTTTTTATGCCATTTTTTATATCATAAAGCCTGGGTTGCGTCCAAGAGAATCTGGGTTCTAATATTTTATAATTTAGATTACAGAATTGGGAATGACTGATTTCATAAGGAGTGGGATCTTGCATACACCTTCTTGGAGGCAGAACCTAATTATGTAGGAGCAGCATTGCACATTTTACCCCTTACTCATATAAATCTCGCGTCAAACCACTTTTTGCATCAGTCCTGATACAGTTGCATTCTTGGTTTGTTAAAAGATTAGGTAAAAAACTCGATCGCTATTTTGTGTTCGGTGGGATTTGGGGAATTTAATCTATTGTAGATAAAATGACCGCTCGCGCGTTAGCGGAGTCCTCTTTGAGGCTCGAACTTTCGCCACAAAAATAGCCGACTTTGCCTTCGGGCTGTAAGCAGGTACAATTGCCAGCTATATTAACTGTATTGTCTCAAAGTAGAAATGATAAAGGTACGAGCATGGCATCCATCCGCGAGTTGCACCGACAACTGGTCAATAAAGAACGCTCTGCTGTGGAAATTACTCAAGAAGCATTAGACCGAATTACCCAGCTAGAGCCGAAGTTGAAAAGCTTTCTGTGCGTTACGGCAGACAGCGCATTGGCGCAGGCCCATAAAGTGGATGCCCAAATCGCAGCCGGAGAGCAAATTGGCCTGTTGGCCGGCATTCCGATCGCCGTTAAAGATAATATGTGTACCGAGGGCGTTCCTACAACCTGCGCCTCTCGGATTTTGGAGAATTTTGTTCCTCCCTACGATGCAACCGTCGTCTCCAAACTCCAAGCAGCCGGTGCGGTGATTGTGGGTAAGGCGAATATGGACGAGTTTGCAATGGGGAGCTCGACAGAAACTTCTGCCTATCAAGTTACCGCGAATCCTTGGGACTTGGAGCGCGTGCCCGGAGGGTCTTCTGGTGGTTCTGCCGCAGCGGTAGCCGCTGGAGAATGCGTCGTGAGTTTGGGTTCGGATACTGGCGGCTCAATCCGCCAACCTGCTGCTTTTTGCGGGTTGGTGGGGCTGAAACCGACTTATGGGTTGGTTTCTCGCTACGGTTTGGTGGCTTATGCTTCTTCTCTTGATCAAATTGGGCCCTTTGGCCGGACTGTTGAGGATTCGGCGATTTTGTTGGGGGCGATCGCCGGTTATGATCCGAGAGATTCCACGAGTCTTAATGTCCCAATTCCTGACTACGCTCAAGCTTTAAGACCCAGTTTGCGGCCGAAGGGTCAGATTAGAATTGGTGTAATTAAAGAAACTTTTGGTGTGGGGTTGGAATCGGGGGTTAAAGACGCTGTTACTAAGGCGATCGAGCAATTTCAACAATTGGGCGCAGAAATTCAAGTCATTTCTTGTCCCCGGTTCCGCTACGGTTTGCCCACTTACTACATCATTGCTCCCTCGGAAGCTTCGGCAAATTTGGCGCGATATGATGGAGTCAAGTACGGCTTCCGGTCTCCAGACTCTGATAACCTTTTGGATATGTATGCCAAAACTCGCTCTCAAGGGTTCGGTGCGGAAGTTAAACGCCGGATTGCGATCGGCACTTACGTATTGTCGGCTGGATATTACGATGCCTATTATCTGAAAGCTCAAAAAGTTCGGACTTTGATTAAAGAAGACTTTGAAAAAGCTTTTTCTCAAGTTGATGTTTTAGTCTGTCCCACAGCTCCTACTACCGCATTTAAGGCTGGGGAAAAATTTAATGACCCCCTGAGTATGTATTTGTCAGATTTGATGACTATTCCGGTGAATCTTGCTGGTTTGCCAGCTTTGAGTTTGCCCTGCGGATTTGATGATAAAGGACTGCCTGTGGGTATACAACTGATTGGTAATGTTTTGCAAGAATCTCGGCTGTTTCAAGTGGCTCACGCTTACGAACAGTCAACGAATTGGCACTTGCATCACCCGGAATTGGATTAATTTGGGAAAATCGGCGGAATGCTGTGGCGGAAGTTAGTAATCGATCTTGGCTAATTATCTGAATTAATCCTTTGCCATTAGCTGTTGAAAGATATCTAACTTCCCGCGTGCTCTATCTTCTATGAACAAGTTGCTAGTATTCCTTTTGTCTAAAGCGCTAATAGCTTTTGGGATAGTTTTGGCCGTGGCTTATTCTGCTGCTTGTGTATTCCTATTTGTAGCGCAAGGTAAGTTTATCTTTTTTCCCGCGCGCGCGATCGAAACTACGCCAGATGATTTTCAGTTGAAATATCAAGATGTTTGGCTGCCAATTCCAACTAAAACAAACGCGGTGGAAAGCGTGCACGGGTGGTGGATTCCTGCCTCGGAAACCCCCCCCAGCCCGCCCTTAGCAACGGGTGGAGCAAGAAAGGGGGAGGCTGTTCCCTCTGTTAACACCGGAGACTCGGAAACCCCCCCCAGCCCCCCCTTGCCAAGGGGGGGAGCTAGAGGAGTCGGAACGTCCCGGCAAAGTGAGAGACGCGCCGTCGCTCCGGTTCCTCCCCTTAACAAGGGGGGGTTAGGGGGGGTAGTTTTGTATCTGCACGGTAATGCTTCAAATGTGGGAGCAAATGTCGAACACGCTTATCGATTTCATCGATTAGGTGTGTCGGTATTTGTGATTGATTATCGTGGTTATGGAAAAAGCCAGGGCGATTTTCCGAGTGAATCTCAGGTTTATGAGGATGCTCAACTTGCTTGGGATTATTTGGTGAAACAGCGGGGGATTAACCCGAATCAAATTTATATCTACGGTCATTCTTTGGGAGGGGCGATCGCGATCGATCTAGCTGTGCGTCACCCGGAGGCTGCGGGGTTAATCGTAGAAGGCTCTTTTACTTCGACGCGGGCGATGGTTAATTTCCAAAAAGGGCTGTTTTGGATGTTTCCGATCGATTTGTTGCTGACACAGCGGTTTGATTCTCTTTCCAAAGTCGATCGCCTGCAAATGCCTGTGCTCTTTATTCACGGAACTGCTGACAATGTAGTTCCAGTGGAAATGAGCAAAAAAATGTTTGAGGCAGCACCGGAACCCAAACAGCTTTACATAGTTCCTGATGGAGGTCACACTAATGTGGCACAGATCGGGGGCGCAGAATATCTGCAAATACTGAGCCAATTTTTAGGTTATTCAAAGTAGATAAAAGCTATTGGCGGTAACAGGTTAAGTTTGATATCTGTACCGCCTACTCGCACTTCTAACAGTACATATTAAACAGAGTAGTGATGGCGATGATACTGCTTAGTAGAACCTTAATACATTTAGCCACCAGTCATTCAAGGCATAGCAGTAATTACAGTAATTGTTCGTGCTGATCGCTGGTTCTTTCTTAACTTCGCAGCCTCGCCGAGAGGTTTTTTGATCGGGCATCCGCGCTCCACAGAGATTCGCATCGGTGAGATTAGCTTTGTTCAATCTCGCATCCCTCAAGTCTGCCGATCTAAGGTCGGCACCGCTGAGATTTGCACCGCTTAAATCGGCTTCTTGGAGGTCGGCACCGCTGAGATTTGCACCGCTTAAATCGGCATTTCTTAGGTCTGTTCTACTTAGTTTAGCGGCGCTCAAATTACTGCATTTTAAGTTAGCCAACTGGAGCGATGCGTCTCGCAGAAAACTCTCGCTGAGGTTGGCATTTTCTAAGTTGGCTCCCCTGATGTCTGCCCTGCTCATGTCGGCTTTGCTGAGGTCGGCGTCGGCCAAAAAGGCGTTTCTCATGTTGGCGTTGTTTAAATTAGCTTCCATTAAGTCAGCCGCAGTCAAGTCGGCATCAACTAAGTCGGCCCTGCTGAGAGTGGCACGGCTCAAGGAAGCGCCAAACAAATCTGCACGGCTCAAGGAAGCGCCAAATAAGTCGCATCCGGGACATCCTCTGGTTTCTAGCAGGCGCTTGACTAGAGACAGATTTTGAGCTTGTAAAGGAAGTGCGGCGCAAAATGGGAGTAGCATTATCGCTGCAGTCAGAATTTTGAGTTTGATTTGGGTCATAGTCTGGGTAAGTCCTGTAACTGCCTTTCATCACCGATTTGTCTGCTGGACTTACGTGCGGGGGACCAAAAACCCGGTTTCCTCGTTAATTCCTCGCTGTTAAACCCAATATTCTCAGCAGAAACTGGGTTGTTTGCGTAAGTCCTAGTCTAGTGGATGGACGCGACTCGACGGTGTAAGGTTCGATCGCCCTCACGGATATTACTTACGCCGTGGGGATGAAAGCCTGCACATCAAGGCTCGCTGGCAGCGAACGGCGAACGGCTGGATTCCCTTAATACCAGGGATTCTGGAGCTGGCGACGGCTGCGACAAGTGACCGACTCCGACAACGGATAAGTATTTGTAATAGATGCAGTTGGATTTTGCTGCCGAGGGCGATCGTTCTCCGTACAGGCGATCGGTAAATAAGCCAATTGGCTTAGACTCTTAAGACATATTGCTGATGCGCTGCCTTCTATAAAAAAGATAGCATTTTTGTATGATCCCCGAAATAATACCGAGCAAGCAAGTATAAAAAAAATACCAAATGTCTCGGCGGCTGGGAAAATAGGGTACAGCTAATACTTTCAGATGAGGAAAATAGATGTCGAACAGCATAGATCAACTTGCAGAAGGTGGCAGGGGGATCAAACTCATGTGGCAGATTGCAGACGAACTCAGTTACACCCGGACTCTCGACAATCGAAACTGTTTGTTGCTGAGCAAAACTTACGAAGTAGAAGGTCGCAATCGATCCCAAAATATAAAAAAATCTAGCGTTTTAGATGGGTTAATGAATTTATTAAACACCTGGGATTGGCAGACTGAAACAGATCAGGAAGAAGAGCTGCATGAAACTTGTGTTCAACATATTAGCCTGCAAGTCAACACAGATCTCAATGCTTTAACTCAAGTTTTGTTGTGGTTTGAGCAGTTGAAAGATCTATCGCTCCCCAATGAGGTTTGGTGTAAGTTTCAGTTGGCCTTGGCAGAAGGTTTCAGTAATGCAGTTCGCCACGCTCACAAAAATCTTCCAGTAGAAACTCCTGTTCAACTGGAAATTAGGGTGTTTAACGGACGGTTGGAACTCAAAGTTTGGGATTGCGGGCCGTGTTTTGATTTTGATGCTAAGCTGAAGGAAATTCTGGCAGCCGATAAAAATAATAGCTTGGATTTAGAGGTTTTGAACGATGCTTGCTTGATGCCTAGCAGACAGAAAACTTTGGAACCGTCTCTATTTCTAATTGCTGGGTAGCTTGGGAGTGAGGGACAATTAACAGACTGGCACGGTGAAAAATGTGTTAGGCTAAAAACGGTGTTAGGGGAAAAGTTACGGGTTTTGTCTCCGCGTGGGTGAGGGGTTTTGAATACTGCCAACCTGCTGCGGCTTGGGTTAAGAGCTATGGTCTTGGGTGATTCTATAGCGGTTCGATAGAAACGGGTGCATTTGTCTAATTAAATATTAAAAAGTAAAAATTAAAAGTTAAAAATTATTCACAATAATTTGTGAGCTTTTAATTTATCATAGTATCTGGTCGCTCACCAATTACTAATGATTTCCAAAGAAACTTTATTTGTTCTATCTCTATTTCCCTACTTGGGATTTCTCTGGTTTTTGACTCGATCGGGAAAAACACCCCGTTTAGCTCTGATGGGATTTTACGGCACTCTCGTTTTTGTAGCTGTGACGATTCCCGCGGCAATTTACGCAAAAGTTGCCTACAACGAGTCACTAGCAAATGTCGATTGGCTGCACGGTTCTGCAGAAGTATTCTTAACACTTGCCAATATTTTATTAGTTTTAGGGTTTAGAGAAGCGGTGATTAAAGCCAAAGAATCCTCACAGAAGGGTGGCGAGGAGCAAGAGTGTCTTTTAGACGGGGGAGAATAGCTGGGAGCATCTCAATTTTGTATTTACTCTCCGCATAAATGCTCCAGAATAGCCCTAGTTAAAACTTAACTGTTGACATATAGCAATCCTTGCACGAATCGTAAACTTTTTACCCCACCCCAACCCTCCCCTTATCAAGGGGAGGGAGTAAGAAATTCACAAATGATTTAGGATTGCTATACCAGTGTGTGAGTCGCCAACCTGCAAAATTTTAGGAAAGCATTAGAATATATGGAAACTCACATCAAGCACTTCTAGTGTCATCACCTTGGTTTCTTGCCACGGGCTCAACCTGAGAGCCGAAATTTTGGGTTGAGAAAGCCGGTTTCTCAGGTATTGTCGAGAATGGTGCTCTGGGCGTGAGTGGAAACAGACAGACTACCATGTTGCTAAGTTTAGCTGTGGTGGGAATCTCCAGGCCGGAAAAAAGATGAGCTATTGCCTCAATCCCCATTGCCAAAAGCCGCAGAATGCTGACTCAACCAATTTTTGTCTCGCGTGCGGCTCTAAATTGCTACTGAAAGAGCGTTACCGCGCCATTCAACCTATCGGTGAAGGAACATTTGGCAGAACTTTTTTAGCTGTCGATGAAGATAGGTTGAAAACTCCCTGCGCCATCAAACAATTTTTCCCCCAAGTTCAAGAAAAGGCCGAATTAGAAAAAGCAACTGCACTGTTCAAACAAGAAGCTCACCGGCTGCATGAACTCGGAGAACACCCGCAGATTCCAAGTTTGCTGGCTTCTTTTGAACAAGCAAAGCGTCTGTATCTTGTGGAAGAGTTAATCGAGGGAAATAATTTATTTCAGGAGTTGCAGCAGCAGGGAGCTTTTAGCGAGGAACAGATTTGGGAATTGTTGATCAATTTGTTGCCTGTTTTGCAATTTGTTCACGAGCAGCAGGTGATTCATCGGGATATTAAGCCGGAAAATATTGTGCGGAGAACTCCCCAAACCTTGTGGGCTGCGGCCGGATATGGCAGTTCAACTCCTGGTAAAGGAAAAGGAGGGGCAAATTTACCTCAATCTTCTGCTGGTATGAAAGGGCTAATTGTGGCTGAATCTCCTGCTGTACAGGGCAAGGCGAGGGGGGGTCAGTTTGTGCTAGTTGATTTTGGAGTTGCTAAGCACATTACCCGCCTTTCTGAGGCGCAAACTGGGACGATAACTGGAACTGCTGGCTATGCGCCAATTGAACAAATTCGCAGCGGCAAAGCCTATCCGGCGAGCGACCTTTACAGTTTGGGCGTTACCTGCATTCACCTGCTAACTGGGGCGGTACTTAAGGATTTGTTCGATGCTTTGGAATGCAAATGGATTTGGCGATCGCACTTGGCGCAAAAAGGCATAAAAGTCAGCCAAAAATTAGCAACTATTTTGAATAAATTGCTCAAAGATTCGGTACGAGAGCGATATCAATCCGCTGCTGAAGTATTGCAAGACTTGGTAAATTTTGGGCAATATCCCCGCTCTCAAATCACTTATAATTCACCCACCAAAATCGCTATTAATTCGCCAGTAACTAACTCGCAGCCAAATACAGCAACCGCCGTCTCCGCTGCGCCGCCCCACAATATTAATGTTGCCCCATCCGCTCGCAATCCGACATTAGTGTCTAATAACTGGCGGTGCGAGCACATTCTCCACGGTCATTCAGCCCCGGTTAATGCTGTTGTTATTAATCCTCAAGGCAATATTCTTGCTAGCGCCAGCGACGATAAAACAATTAAGCTGTGGAACCTGCAAACAGGTGAATTTATCCATACTTTTTTCGGTCATTCCGCCAGGGTTGATGCTGTGGCAATCAGCCCCGACGGGAGAATTATGGTTAGCGGCAGTTTTGACAGAAAAGTTATTGAGTGGAAGCTGGATAAAAAGGCGATGATTCGCGAATTTTACAGCGATTTTGGTTCACCTTACAGTCATCGCTACGGCTCCGTGTATTCGGTGGCTTTTAGTTGTGACTCGGGAGCGATTGCGAGTGCCAGCGGCGACAAGAGTATTAAATTGTGGAACCAGTGCAACGGAGGATTGGTTCAAAAACTTTCGGGACATTCTGATAAGGTTTTATCTGTTAGTTTTCGTCCTCAAAGTATGATGCTTGCCAGCGGTAGTGCTGACAAAACTATCAAGATGTGGCTTGTAGGTATTGGGGAGAGCGTACGGACTTTTGTCGGTCATTCAGATTGGGTTTATGCGATCGCATTTAGTCAAGACGGCAAGATGATTGTCAGTGGAAGTGCCGACGCTACTGTTAAATTGTGGAATGCCGATACAGGGGAATTGATTAATACTTTGAGGGGGCATTCTGATGCGGTGATTTCGGTGGCGATGAGTCCAGATCGCGAAACTATGGCTAGCGGCAGTCGAGACGGTACAGTTAAACTCTGGAACCTGGAAACAGGAGAATGTGTGTGCTCTCTTGTTGGGTGCAATCCGGTGGCTTTTAGTCCTGACGGTCAAACTTTAGTCACCGGTGGGGATGGTGGCGAAGTGTTAATTTGGCGGGCGTCTGTTTAATTGGGCGAGATAATTGACATACTTGTGAAGGCGATCGGTGTCAGTGTCAAGCAAAGGGCTGGCCCAAGAATGTACATTAAGTTGCGATCGCATTTCTCGAAATACCGCAGCATCGGGGCGATTGTTGAGAGGAAAAACCCAAGCATCAAATCCAGCCGACTTGAGACGACTAACAGTTCCCTCGCCATCTTGCACCCACAATTGAGGGTTAATGCGAAGGGGTTGACAGGAATATTCACCGACAACCATTCCCCCCACCGACACGCTAGCACCTTCTCCACGATTGGAAAGTTCTTGTAAAATAGCTTTGAGAGAATTGAGTTTTTTCCCGTCTTGTACTTGCTGCGGTGTCAGCTTGACAATCACCATTTCTAAAACTTCCACAGGTTTTGTCGATCGTACAACGTTGACGGGTTCCGCCGGCCAAGGGTTTGTTATTTCCGGTTCCACTGTCTCGATTTCCTCTGCAACCTGTACTGTTTCAACCGGCTTTGCAGTGTCTACAATTATCTGAATTTCCTCCCCATCTTTCTCAATTTTTCCACTAATATGTAAGATAGCATTCTCTACAATGTAAGGTTTCACTTGTTCGTAAGCCTTGGGGAACACAACAGCTTTTATTTGATGTGTCAAATCTTCTAATTGCACAATTGCCATCGCATCGCCTTTTTTTGTCACTACAAGTTTGATAGCGCTGAGCATGACAATAACTGATACTTTCCCCTTTTTATCTGCTAACTGTTCGAGAGTCACTACATCGGGGTCTGGGTTTACTTGCATGAGAAACTTGAGGGGATGTTCTGATACATAAAAGCCCAGCAATTCTTTTTCTAAACGCAATTTATCCTGTTTGTCCAAATCTTTTACAGGCTTTGATTTGGGAGCAGAGTCATAGGTACTTGCCGATTTTCCGAAGCTCGTACCCAACAAATCAAATAGATTGCCTTGGCCACTTTCTCGATCTCTTTTGCGGTCTTGCGCCCATTTAATTACCCCTTCCAGGTCGTTTATTAATTGATTACGGTTGGTGTCAATTTTGTCAAAAGCACCGCATTGAATTAAAGCTTCTAAAGCGCGGCGGTTGACCGAATGGAGATTTACGCGATCGCACAAATCAGCTAGCGATTTAAATTTACCCCCTTCCTGCCGCGCCGCCAAAATATTTTCAATTGCTCCCTCCCCCACATTTTTTACCGCCGAAACCCCAAACAAAATTTTATCTTTTGCACATCCAGTCATCTGTTTAGGCAGCGGTGTAAAAGTAAGTTCAGAGCTATTAACATCTGGCGGCTCAACCTCAATACCCAGCTTGAGACAATTGGCAATATATTTCTGTACTTTATCCTGATCACCCCTGTTAGCAGTCAGCAGTGCAGCCATGTATTCTAGAGGATAATTTGCCTTTAAATAGGCAGTTTGATAAGTGATATAGGCATAAGCCATTGAATGGGATTTATTAAAACAGTATTCAGCGAATTGCAGCATCTGCGCGAACAGTTTATCAGCAATTCTTTGACTAACTCCATTCTTAGTTGCCCCGTCGATAAACGTTTCCTTCTGCTTCTGCATTTCATCCGCTTTCTTCTTGCCCATTGCGCGTCGCAGCAAATCAGCTTGACCCAAAGAATAGCCGGCCAAATCTTGAGCCATCCGCATAATTTGCTCTTGAAAGCAAAGCGTTCCGTAAGTCTCTTTTAAAATCGGTTCTAATAGCGGATGATCGTACTCAACTGTTTTACCGTGCTTGCAGTCAATAAACTGAGGAATCAAACCTGCATCCAGCGGCCCGGGTCGGTAAAGTGCCAAAATAGAAGAAATATCATCCAGACAGGAAGGTTTCAGTTTTTTCACTACATCCAGCATTCCAGATGATTCTAACTGAAAAATACCTTCTAAATCTCCTTTTTCTAAAAGTTTATAAGTTTTGGCTACATCAGCGGGCAACTTTTTGATTCTAGTAAATGTCTCTTGAGCTTTGCGTTCCATATCAGAAGGCAGGGCTTCGGCATCGAGGGTTATATCTTGGGTTTGCTTAATATAATCAACAGTTTTCTGGAGCGTTGTTAAATTTTTCAATCCCAAAAAGTCCATTTTCAGCAGCCCCAAAAATTCCAAATCTTCCATGAAATATTGGGTAATCACAGCCCCCTCATTATTCTTTTGCAGCGGTACAAGTTCATCCAAGGGCTCTGAGGAAATTACCACACCTGCCGCGTGAACCCCATAGGTTTTGTTGGTTCCTTCAATGCGAATTGCCATGTCAATCCACTGACGAACGGGGACTTCAGTACCAGTTTCTGCATTTATGCAAATTGTATTTTCATAGTTATCTTTAAATTCCTGTGCAGGTGTGTCATCAGAAATCATCACTTTAAGTTTTTCCGGTTTTCCCCTGGACACGGGAATTAATTTTGCCATTTCGTCGGCTTTTTTGTAGGGAATACCTAACACCCTACCAACATCTTTCAAGACAGCTTTTGATGTCATTCTGTTGAAAGTAATAATTTGCGCTACGCGCTCGCTACCATATTTTTCAGTAACGTATTTAATCATGTCGTCCCGCCTTTCTATGCAGAAATCGCTATCAATATCTGGCATTGATTTCCGTTCGGGATTGAGAAATCGCTCGAATAGTAGTCCGTGGTGTACGGGGTCGATATTGGTGATTTTGAGGACGTAGGCCACTAGAGAACCTGCGGCAGAACCGCGTCCTGGCCCTACGGGAATATCGTTGTCTCTAGCATATTTTATGTAGTCCCAAACTACTAAAAAGTATTCCGAAAAGCCCATCTGCTGAAGCATTTTCAGTTCGTATTCTAGTCTTTGTTTGTAGACTGGGGGGATTTCATTTCTGGTTCGGGCTTTGAGGCGTTCTAACAGTCCCTGCCAGGATATTTCTTCTACATAAGTATCGGCTGTATGTTCTGGGGGAATTGGAATTGTGGGAATCCGAGCTTCTCCTGTGAGCTCGTATCTCGATACTTTATTTGCGACCTCTAGGGTATTTTCGATCGCCTCTTTGATTGTTTCATCATCCAAATGGTCTCGAAACAGTTGCGCCATCTCCTCTGCGGACTTAAGATATTCAGTGCCGCTGTAGCGCATCCGCTTGTCTTCTTCAATCAGTTTGTTGGTGTTAATGCACAGCAAAGCATCGTGTGCTTCTACGTCGTTGCAGGAAATATAGTGAGAATCATTGGTGGCAATTATTTTAATGTTGAGTTCGCGGGCAATTTTGACGATTTCAACATTAACAATCCGGTCTTCCGGAGAACCGTGATCTTGAATTTCTATATAGTAATCTTCCCCAAATACTTCTTTATACCATGTGGCTACTTCACGGGCAGCATCTAGCTTGTTTTGCAGAATCATTTGGGGAACTTCGCCGCCCAAACAAGCACTGGTAACTATTAAACCTTCGGAGTATTGTTTTAGCAGTTCTTTGTTGATGCAGGGGCGGGCAAAAATACCTCTTTCAGGCATTCCCTTTAAGTGGGAAATTGTGGTTAGTTTTACGAGGTTTTTATAACCTTGGGTATTTTTAGCTAAAACAACTTGATGGTATTTTCTTCTACCTCGAACTTTTACTTCTATGTCGCCGTTGACGACATACATTTCATTGCCAATAATCGGCTTGATATTTTTATTTCGGCAAACTTTGATTAGCTCGATCGCCCCGTACATCACCCCGTGGTCTGTAAGGGCGATCGCGGGCATCCCCAATTCCACCGCCCGTTCTGCGAGCTGTTGTAGCTGAGACGCCCCGTCCAGCAGGCTATAATCGCTGTGAATGTGCAAACCAACGAAGGACATAGGGATTTAAAATATAAGATTTGAGAATTTAGATTCTACACCATCGGCGTGTCAAAGCGTAAAATAAAAAACAAAGCTTTATATCACTCTTGAGCTGGTTTGTGCTGGGGCTTCTCAAAGTGCAAAAGATGAGGTTGTTACGGTATTGATGATGGAATGGGTAAATTATTCTCGATCGCGATCGAACTTTTACAAATTGGCTTGTTTTAAATAACCTTCCAAATCTTTAATCCGTTCTTGCGTCACTCTAGCCCTGCAATAACCGTAGGTAGAAGCAGCCAAACTACCGCCTTCAAACTGTCCTTTTGCATAATCACAATTTTCATCTCGAAATTTGATCCAAGTACGCTGTGCCACAGTCAATCTCTGCTTTTGTCTACTGCTGATTTTTGCTTGCAGTTGCTGATAGACTTGATTGAGCTTTTTGTCGGCAGCCTCAAACTCTTGGCTGGAACAGACATTCATCTCTACCGTGGTTTGAGGATTTTTGCAGTTAGGCTGTTGGGCGACTTGTACGGGAATGTTGCTGGCTTTGCTGGGAAGCAATAATCCGGCTGTTAACAACAGCGAACTCGCGGCTAATTTGACCCAAGTAGTGATTTTTTTCAAAATATTTACCTCTTTTTCAATCTTTAATTTTTTCTGGTTGAGCCGATCGCCAAATCCACCAAGCTGCAGCCCACAAAGTAAAATTGCCGAAGAGAGTCATCGCTGCTTGCAGGGTAACGATCCATTCTAGGGCGGGAGAGTTGTCAAAATAGTGCCATGTACAGGCACACATCGCGCTGACGAGAGCGGGCAGCATTCCGGCGGAAAGGGCCCACCAAGCTCGGTTTTGAGTGACTTCGCCGTAAGTCCAAATTAACCAGATGGCGGCAATCCACTCGACGACGCTAGAGATGTGAATAATCCAGGTGGGAATTGACAAAGCGTGCATTTTTTGTATTGTGAACCAAGATCAAAGATTTATCGATAACGAAGATGAAAAATTTATCTATCGGGACTTACGCAACTGTCATATAAAGTATGATGCGTCATACAATTTTAGATTAGCGAGTTGAGATTTTATTAGATTTGCGATTTGAGCTGACTGATGACGTAAAGCCTTGAAGCTTGATGACAGTAGCATTTTTTTGGTAGTAGCATCAAATTTCAAATCTCAAATATCAAAAAAATCTAAAATCTAAAATCGTTAGATTCCCCATTACAAACAAAGAAAAGAGTAGAAATGCGAGCAATTTTGTGCGGCTATTACGGTAAAGGCAACGGCGGCGACGAGGCGCTGTTGGCATCGCTACTGCAAATGTTACCAGATGGCGTGACGCCGATCGTCCTGTCTGGCAATCCTGTCGAGACAAATCAGCGGTACGGGGTAGCTGCGCGCGATCGCATGAATGCCTTTCAAGTTCTCGAAGCACTCCGCACTTCCGACGCCCTAATCTGGGGCGGCGGTAGTTTAATCCAAGATGCTACTAGCATTGCGAGCCCTTTCTATTATGGGGGTTTGATGGGATTAGCGCAGCGGATGGGGTTAAAAACTGTTGCCTGGGCTCAGGGAATTGGCCCTTTAAAGCGGGAAATCACTAGCAAGTTATCTCAGCGTTGTTTTGCTGGATGCACCGCCGTCAGCGTGCGGGATAAAGGTTCAGCTACTTTACTTGCAGATTGGAAAATTCCCTTTACTTTAGCGCCCGATCCGGTGTGGGCTTTGGAGAATTCCCCCGTGTCGGGTTTGTGGGATTTACCTGCGCCCAGAGTTGCTGTTTGTTTGCGTTCTCACTCTACACTAACTCCCGCCCGTTTGTCAATCTTAACTCAAGCTTTAGTTGACTTTCAAAAAGCAACTCGCACCTTAATTTTGCTGCTGCCTTTTCAAGCGTCTCACGACTTAGAAATTGCCCAACATTTGCACGAAGCCCTGCCGAAAAGGAGCCGTATCCTCAGTTTAGACGATCCGAGAAAATTGAAAGGAGTATTCCGGGGTGTCGAAATGGCGATCGGGATGCGCTACCACAGTTTAATTATGGCAGCATCCGAAGAATGTCGCTGTTTTGCCCTCAGCTACGATCCCAAAGTCAGCCAGTTAATGGAAGAGCTAGAAATGCCGGGATACTTATTATCAGAATTGCCAGACGATCCTTATCTAATTAGCAAAACCTGGATGGAACACTATGCTAACGGCGACGCCTTATCGCCAGACAGGATAAAATTCATAGTAGAGCGATCGCTCTTTCACCGCGAAGTATTGCGAGCCGCACTCCAGCAGTCTCCGTAAGAGGTAAAATATCGTGACAGCCAGTACAGCCGACTTAAAAATTACCTGGGAAAAATTGCCAGACGACTTCATTTTAGACGAGGAACCTGTGGAAAATATCGACCAACCCTTGCTGGCTGCAGCCTTGCGGGAAATCTTAGAAATCGCAGGACTAATTGTAACAGGAATATTAGTTGCCCCAAACATGGGAATTTGTGCGACAGTAGACAGCAAGCTAGTTATCAAAGCTCCAGATTGGTTTTATGCCCGCAACGTACAGCCGCTTTCTAGTCAAGAAATTCGTCGCAGTTACACTCCCAACTTAGAAGGAGAAGTCCCGGCGATTGTCATGGAATTTTTGTCCGCTACTGCCAACGATGAATATTCAATAAAACCAACGTATCCGCCGGGAAAATGGTTTTTTTACGAGCAAGTATTGCGAGTGCCAATCTATGCACTTTTTGAACCTGCCGCCGGAGTTCTCGAAGTCTATCAGTTGAATTCATCAGAAAGATATCAAGTACAGCAGCCGGATTCAAACAATCGTTATTGGATTGAAGGAGTTGGGTTATTTTTGGGTGTTTGGCAGGGAACCAAGGCCGAAAGAACGGGATATTGGTTGCGCTGGTGGGATGAAAGCGGAGAGATGTTATTGTGGGGAGCAGAAATGGTAGAAAGGGAACGGCAGCAAAGGGATCTCGCTCAACAGCAAGCCGAACAAGAACGAGAACGCTCGGAAAGATTAGCCGCGCAATTAAGAGCAGCAGGCATGGAACCAGAAGCCTAATGCAATAATGAGCAATATTAAAGTGTCCCCCTGCAATTTAATATTGTTTATTAATTAAAAAGTATTGAACAATATCGCAAAAATCAATATTTATCTGCGTTAATCCACGTTAATTTGCCTTCATCAGCGGTTCAAAATTATATTCAGGAGACAGCAAAATTGGCAAGAGTAAGAGTGCGGGAACACGTCAATCCCCTATCAATTAGATATCAAGCATCTGCAAGTCCCCCGGATTGGACTAAAATCTATGCCGACTTAAATTTACCGCTGCATTTAGATATCGGCTGCGGCAGAGGACGGTTTTTGTGGCACATGGCGCAAATCCAAACAGACTGGAACTTTCTAGGATTAGAAATTCGGGAACCTCTGGTAGAGGAAGCGAATCTTTGGCGGGACGAAAAAGGCTTGAGAAATTTGCACTATTTGTTTTGCAATGCGAATAGTTCCCTAAAGCCGATTTTAGAAACTTTACCCCCAGGCACTTTGCAGCGAGTTAGCATTCAATTTCCCGATCCGTGGTTCAAGAAAAAGCACCACAAACGGCGGGTGGTACAGCAGGAATTAGTCAACGAATTGGCAACTTATCTGGCAATTGGCGGCGAAGTTTTTATCCAGTCAGATATTGAGGAAGTAGAAAGCGAAATGTGCGATCGCTTTTCCTATCACCCCAGTTTTAAACGTCAAAACGGCGACGAATGGTTAGCAGAAAATCCCCTGCCTGTGGCTACTGAAAGAGAAATTGCGACTCTGAAAAGGGGCGAACCAGTTTATCGAGCACTCTATCAAAAATAATGCTAGCTTTAGCAAACTCACCTTGGTAATAAATGTTATAACTTACATCTTGCACCTTTGTTAGGAACAGGCAAGATGCCTGTTCCACCAAACTTAATTTTCTTGTGAAACGGGCATCTTTCCCGTTAATAAAAGAATTATTTCTAACTTAAACCCAAGACGGCAGCCACATCCTAATTTTCCATTCCATATTTTCTTGTGAAACAGGCATATTTCCTGTTAATAAAAGAATTATTTCTAACTTAAACCCAAGACGGCAGCCACATCCTAATTTTCCATTCCATTTGCGACAAAGGCAGTCCCAAATAGATAGGCATCCAGAAAATAAAAGCACCCAAAACCAGAAAAATAATTGTTACCCCCATCCCTCGGAGGCGAGTTTGAGGGCTGTGCAACCACCTGTCAGTCCACCAAGCAAGTGCTAAGGCTGCAAACACAGAACAGCCCATATAATGGTACAAAAATATGCAGCGAGTCACCTTCACCCAAGGCAGCAAATTAGCGGCCCAATTAACTATTAAATATAACGCCAGCCACATTTCCGCAGTCGGCGGAAACAAAATCGGCCGCTGCTGTTCTATGGTGTCAACAGAAGCCTCGCTGCGCGTTTGCAGCCACACCAAAATCCGGTGAACTAAAACTCCTATTACTAGCAATAAAGCTAAGGTTGACAACCACCAAAGCAAAGGATTTCCCATCGCGTGAACGTCAAAAATTGCTTGAGTTGCACCTTCAGGTAAAGGCGGCAAAACCGGATCAGGTTGGGCATTGCTGCTAGCAGTTTTGTAGAAGTAAACTATGGGGCGCAGCATCAAAGGCCAACTGTACCACGTGGAACAGTAAGGATGTACATCTGGGCCGCTTTTAATCCGCTGGTGATAAGTCAAAATTTCCGTTTGCATCTGCCAGAAATTGGGAGTGGGATTAAAGTGCAGGTGAGGAATCCAAGAGATGCTGTAAACTAGAATAGGAATAATAGCTAGACTTAAGCAGAGTTCTATAAAATTGAGTTTAGTCAGTTTTTGTACGGGACTTTCGGCAGGAATTAGAGGTGAATCTACCTCGCGGATTTGTTCTTCATTTCCTCTGTTACTCTGGATAAAACGAACGGCCCAAGCACAGAGTAAAATTAGATAAGTACCGAAAAGAAACCACAATCCGTTCCATTTTATAGCAGCAGATGCACCGAAACCTATCCCGGCGAGTACCAGCCAAAGCCAGCGCTTTTTGCCTTCGGCTTCTACGGATTTTAAAATAAATAACTGACCTAAGATTCCCAATAAAACCAGATAAATGTTGTTCAGCGCGTAGCGAGACTCAACTAAAAACAGACCGTCGCAGGCGATAAAGAAAGCAGCAAGAAAAGCGTAACTGCGGCGTTTAACTAGCTGATAGGCTAATGCTCCCACAACTAGCGGAATAAAGGAACCTGTGAGAGCATTGAGCCAGCGGTAATCCCAAGGGGAAAGCAGGGAGCCAGCCATACTGTTGACGGCTGTTTTGCCGAAGGGAAGGTGAGTGCCGATCCAAATGCCGATCGCAATTATGTACTGGCTCAGAGGCGGGTGGGCGTTGAAAAACGGAGTTTTGGTGAGATAATCGTTGGCAAATTTAGCGTAATAAACCTCGTCAAATACTAAAGTGTTAAATCGCTCTAGTTCCCAAAAACGGAGAGTTAAGGATAGGAGGAACACACCGAGCATTCCCAGGGCAAAAACAAAGATTGATTTGTGGGATTGTTTTTTGTTGGGGTTCATAAAAGATCAAAAAATAGTAGATGCTAGGTTTGGGAGCGATCGCTAATTTAAAAATACTGAGTTGAGAATAGCGTAAAAATTACAATTATGACTTTTAACTTTCGCGGAGGCAAATCCGATGCGGTCGATCGCCCTTGGAGGATGCGGCACTACGTGCAGCGGCGGGATCGCACAATATGCCCCCGACGCAATCGGCACGCAGTCCGTCCAAGCGCACCTGACAAGCTGCGATCGACTATGATACCGGTTAACAAGGTCTGGTTTAAAGGGTGTTTATGAATCTCAGGCTGTGGGTTTGGGGGATAGCTGTAGGTGCGAGTATCCTGCTAGGAGTTGCTGCGGTGGCTGCACCGAGTGCGATTAAAATTAGTCAAGGGGTATCGCAGCAGTCCGGGGGAAACGCTGCTGCTGCTGAAAAAGCCTGGACAGAAGGGCTTCAACTTTACCAGCAGGGGACGGCGGAATCTTTAAGAAAAGCGATCGCCAAATATCAAGAAGCATTAAAGCTGTATCGAGAAGTAGGCGATCGCACAGGAGAAGCTACCACCCTCCACAACATCGGCGTTGTCTACTCGGATTTGGGAGAAAAACAGAAAGCCCTAGAATATTACAGCCAGTCCCTTCCTCTGAGACGGGCTCTCGGCGATCGCGCGAAAGAAGCCACCACCCTCACCAGCATCGGCAAAGTCCACTCAGATTTGGGAGAAAAGCAGAAAGCGCTAGAGTATTACAACCAGTCCCTTCCCCTGAGTCGGGCAGTCGGCGATCGCCGTGGGGAAGCTGTCACCCTCACCAGCATCGGCAAAGTCCACTCAGATTTGGGAGAAAAGCAGAAAGCGCTAGAGTATTACAACCAGTCCCTTCCCCTGAGTCGGGCAGTCGGCGATCGCCGTGGGGAAGCTGTCACCCTCACTGACATCGGCACTGTCTACGATGATTTGGGAGAGAAAGAGAAAGCGCTAGGGTATTACAACCAGTCTCTTCCCCTGACACGTGCCGTGGGCGATCGCAGTGGGGAAGCTACCACCCTCACCAGCATCGGCAGAGTCTACTCAGATTTGGGAGAACAGCAGAAAGCGCTAGAGTATTACAACCAGTCCCTTCCCCTGAGTCGAGAAGCGGGCGATCGCCGTGGGGAAGCTTTCACCCTCAACAGCATCGGCAGAGTCTACTCAGCATTGGGAGAAAAACAGAAAGCGCTAGAGTATTACAACCAGTCGCTGACCCTGCGTCGGGCTGTAGGCGATCGCAGTGGGGAAGCTACTACTCTCAACAACATCGGAATAGTCTACTCAAATTTGGGAGAACAGCAGAAAGCGCTAGAGTATTACAGCCAGTCGCTTCCCCTGCGTCGGGCTGTAGGCGATCGCCGTGGGGAAGCTGTCACCCTCACCAGCATCGGCACACTCTACTCAGCATTGGGAGAAAAACAGAAAGCCCTAGAATATTACAACCAATCCCTGCCCCTGTTTCGAGCAGTGGGCGATCGCGCACAGGAAGCTGTCACCCTCAACAACATCGGCGCTGTCTACTCAGATTTGGGAGAAAAGCAGAAAGCGCTAGAGTATTACAACCAGTCTCTTCCCCTGACACGTGCCGTGGGCGATCGCAGTGGGGAAGCCGCCATCCTCACCAACATCGGCTTAGTCTACTCAGAATTGGGAGAAAAGCAGAAAGCGCTAGAGTATTTCAGTCAGTCCCTTCCTCTGAGACGGGCAGTAGGCGATCGCCGTGGGGAAGCTACTACTCTCAACAACATCGGCGGTGTCTACTCAGATTTGGGAGAAAAGCAGAAAGCGCTAGAGTATTACAACCAGTCTCTTCCCCTGACACGTGCCGTGGGCGATCGCAGTGGGGAAGCCACCACCCTCAACAACATCGGAATAGTCTACTCAGATTTGGGAGAAAAACAGAAAGCCCTAGAATATTACAGTCAGTCCCTTCCCCTGAGTCGGGCAGTAGGCGATCGCGATGGGGAAGCTACTACTCTCAACAACATCGGAATAGTCTACTCAGATTTGGGAGAAAAGCAGAAAGCGCTAGAGTATTTCAGTCAGTCCCTTCCCCTGATTCGGGCCGTGGGCGCTCGCGCGAAAGAAGCTCTCACCCTCAACAACATCGGAATAGTCTACTCAGCATTGGGAGAAAAACAGAAAGCGCTAGAGTATTTGGGCCAGTCCCTTCCCCTGAGTCGGGCGGTGGGCGATCGCGCGAAAGAAGCTCTCACCCTCAACAACATCGGCAATGTCTACTCAGATTTGGGAGAAAAACAGAAAGCCCTAGAATATTACAGTCAGTCCCTTCCCCTGAGTCGGGCGGTGGGCGATCGCAGTGGGGAAGCTACCATCCTCACCAACATCGGCAATGTCTACTCAGAATTGGGAGAGAAACAGAAAGCCCTACAATATTACACCCAGTCCCTGCCCCTGTTTCGGGCAGTAGGCGATCGCAGTGGGGAAGCTACCATCCTCAACAACATCGGCAATGTCTACTCAGAATTGGGAGAAAAACAGAAAGCCCTAGAATATTACAGCCAGTCCCTTCCCCTGAGTCGGGCTGTGGGCGATCGCACGAAAGAAGCCACCACCCTCAACAACATCGGCAATGTCTACTCAGAATTGGGAGAAAAACAGAAAGCCTTAGATTATTACAACCAGTCCCTTCCCCTGAGTCGGGCCGTGGGCGATCGCACTATTGAAGCTAGGACCCTCAACAACATCGGCTTAGTCTACTCAGAGTTGGGAGAACAACAGAAAGCCTTAGATTATTACAACCAGTCTCTTCCCCTGAGTCGGACTGTTGGCGATCGCACTATTGAAGCCACCACCCTCAACAACATCGGCTTACTCTACTCGGATTTGGGAGAAAAACAGAAAGCCTTAGATTATTACAACCAGTCCCTTCCCCTGAGTCGGGCCGTGGGCAATCGCAGCGGGGAAGCTAGGACCCTCAACAACATCGGCAGTGTCTACGCAGCATTGGGAGAAAAACAGAAAGCCTTAGATTATTACAACCAGTCTCTTCCCCTGAGTCTGGCTGTGGGCGACGCTCAAGGGGAAGCTGTCATCCTTTCCAACATCGCTAATGTCAAACGCGATCTCGGCAACCTCACCGAAGCCCTCACGAACATTGAATCCTCCCTCAAAATCATCGAAAGCCTCCGCACCAAAGTTGCCAGCCCAGAACTCCGCACCTCATACTTTGCCACCGTACAAAACTATTACCAGTTCTACATTGACCTGTTAATGCAACTGCACAAAACGCAACCCAACTCTGGTTATGATACCAAGGCCTTTGAAGCCAGCGAACGTTCCCGCGCCCGCAGCCTCCTCGAACTTTTGCAAGAAGCAAACGCCGATATTCGTCAAGGTGTCGCCCCAGAATTATTGCAGCGAGAACGCAATTTACAACAGCAACTCGATGCCCTTGAAAAACGGCGCATCGAAGTTATGAATCGCCCCAACCACACTCCTACCCAAGAAGCAGAATTAGAACAGCAGCGGCAAACTTTAATCGCACAATATCAGGACATTCAAACCCAAATCCGCACCACCAGCCCCCGGTACGCAGCCCTCACCCAACCCCAACCCCTAACCCTTTCCCAAATTCAACAACAAATCCTCGATGAGAATACAATTTTACTTCAGTATTCTCTAGGGAAAGAGCGCAGCTATCTGTGGGCTGTGACTAAAACCAGTATCAGCACTTATGAATTGCCCAAAGCTGCGGACATCGAAAAAGTCGCCCGCAATTTCCGTGATGCTGTGACCGATCCGCGCTACCGAGACATCCGCAATCGAGTCGCTGAAGCTAACAACGCGCTCAGTCAAATTATTTTACAGCCCGCAGCAGCACAACTCGCTCAAAAACGCCTGCTGATAGTTGGCGACGGCGTTCTCAATTACCTCCCCTTTGCCGCCCTTTCCCTCCCCGGAACATCCGGTGAAAATCGGAATCCGCCTTTAATTGTAGACCATGAAATCGTGCTGCTGCCTTCTGCTTCCAGCTTGGGAAGCTTAAGACAAAACTACAATGACAGACAACCTCCTAATCGGACTTTAGCCATTCTCGCCGATCCGGTTTTTAGCGCTGACGATGAACGAGTCAAAACCCCTGCTACTACCACCAATCGCGAAGCAATAGAATCAGTAAATCTGGGTTTAAGCCGTTCTAGTCGCGACAATGACGTACAGTGGAACCGTTTAAAATTCACTCGCCAAGAAGCTCAAATCATTCGAGCGTTAGTTCCTGCCAATTCTCGCACCGAATCTTTGGATTTTGCAGCCAGTCGCGCCACAGCCACCAGCCCGAATTTAAGCCAATATAAAATCGTTCATTTTGCCACTCACGGTTTAGTCAATAGCGCTCACCCAGAACTGTCAGGAATCATCTTGTCGCTAGTAGATGAAAAGGGAAATCCCTTAAACGGATTCCTGCGACTTACTGATATTTTCAATCTCAAATTAGCAGCAAATTTAGTAGTTTTAAGTGCCTGTCAAACCGGAATGGGGCAGAACATTCAAGGCGAGGGCTTGGTAGGATTGACACGGGGATTTATGTATGCAGGTGCTCAGCGAGTAGTGGTGAGTTTGTGGACTGTGGACGATGAAGGAACGGCTACGTTAATGTCGAGTTTCTATCAGGGAATGCTGCAAAAAGGGTTAACGCCAGCGGCAGCATTGAGGGCGGCGCAACTGGAAATGTTGAAGCAGGAAAAGTGGCATTCTCCCTATTATTGGGCGGCTTTTACGCTTCAGGGGGAATGGCGATAAATTTTATGAAAAAAACCAGCATTAATTCCAATTCCGGGCGAGTGTAAGTCTAGCGAGAACTTTTTGCGGTGAATCTGGATACAAAAAAAAAGCGGCTCCGCTTGTCGCAGAACCGCCGTCACAGAGGATGAAAAATCAAAACTTAACGCACAGCGCCCTGTACTGAAGGTGATTCAATTGTTTTCATGAAGTACAGCTTCAACAACTGCCAGCCGTTCGACAGATACAAAGGCAATTTTTGGAAGAACTGCAAGAATTTCGGAGTATTAGAAGCAACAATTGCTGTCAACTGCTGATTGTTCTTGAGGCAAACATCCAGGCGTTCATAAAATTCTGGATTGTTCACGTCGAGCATGACGGGGAATACGCGGCCTGCTGTTTCGTTGGTCTTTTTAATCACTTCGATGTCGTATTCGCGAGCATCGAGACCGAGCGATCGATAAAAACCCGCGCGCTGGATATCATTGAGATACATTGTCGCGAACACTGACAGCAAGAAGAAACGGCACCAAAGCTTAGCGCGCCAATCGTTCAACATCTGAGGCTGAGCTCTCATCACGGCATCGAAGAAATCTCCGTGGCGGTTTTCATCCTGGCACCAATTTTCAAAGAATCGGAAAATCGGATAAATCTGGTCTTCAGGATGGGCTTTTAAGTGCTGATAAATCGTGATGTAGCGCCAATAACCGATCTTTTCAGACAAGTAAGTCGCGTAGAAAATAAACTTCGGCTTAAAGAATGTGTAACTCCGGCTCTTTGTCAAGAAACCCAAATCCAGGGACAAATTAAAGTCGGACAGCGCTTTGTTGAGGAATCCGGCGTGCCGCGCTTCGTCGCGGGACATCAGGTTGAAACCCTCGGCGAGCACTGGATTTTTGTCTTTGAGCCTGCGTCCCAATTCTTTGTAAAGCAAGAACCCAGAAAACTCAGCGGTGCATGAACGTTCTAGAAACTCAATGAACAACTGGCGTTTTTCGCCGTCAATGTGATCCCAAGATTGAGCGAACTCCTCATCCCGCACGAAGTGGTTTTTGTTGTAGTCAACGCGGAACTCTTGGATAATTGCTTCTAGTTCGGCTTCATTTACCGAGATGTCCATTTTGGCCATCTCGTCAAAGTCGGTTGTGTAAAATCTCGGTGTGAGAATAGTTTCTTTGGCTGGGGCTTTCACTCCCGGCCGCAGTTCTTCAAAAGTGGGTTTTTTGAGGGAATCTACCATATTTTTATTGGATTTCTGCTTATAACTACTCGCTTGTTTCAATTGTCGGGTACTGCGGGCGATCGCGCTCGTGTATGTCCGGCCAGCGCTGGCGGCGCGCTTGGTTTGGCGCTCCGTGTGGAATCTAGGCCTAAGCTGCTGTAATTTCCACGCCCTCCAGTTTACCAAGCTCTCGCCCGCGCAAATATGTTGTTGGCGTTAAGAATTGCTACGCAAAATTACTCATGGGCTTCCAGACAAGGTATTGGGAAACCAAATTCTGCCTTTTGTCAGTTTCTTAGGCTACCACACAAATAAATTCCCATGTCAAGCTGTTTAAACACCAGATAGAAAGTACAAAATGTATAGAGGGACTCCAATTCTTAGAATAACCAGGCAGGACGGGCATAAAATGAGCAATTTAGGTGTTAGTTACCTTTTATGGGCAGCTTGTTTTTTCGGCCCATTCGGACTCCACCGCCTCTACAACGGCAAGATTGGTACGGGTTTGCTGTGGCTGTTTACCTTTGGTTTGTTTGGGTTTGGGCAATTGTTTGACCTGCTGCTGCTGCCGAACATGGTGGACGAACACAATGCCAGTCTCAGGGGCAAACTCGGCGTATCTCCCGAAGGTATACCGCTATATCCCAGCAGCGGGGCGATCGCCGCGACATACCCCAAGCCAACTCCAGACCAGTTAGGGGTTAAACTCCTGAAGGCAGCTTATACCAAGAACGGAAGATTATCTGTCACCCAAGGGGTGATGGCAACCGGCGCTACTTTTGCCGAAGTGGAAGAGGCTTTCACGGCAATGCTCAAAACCGGTTATGTGAGTATCGAGAACGATGCCGTAACTGGCGTCGTGATCTACCACTTTCACGAACTTTAGCTACTGCGGGTGCGTTGCCTAGGGGATTTTGTCTATTTTTCCAGAAGCTAATCGCTGACGCACCCTACTACTTGATATTGCTAGCCCAGCAGTTCTTGCGGTTTTTCGAGTAAGTATTGCCGGCAAAATCGGCTAGAATGTTTGTTTGTCTATATAAGCAAGCAAAAAGTATTTAGCGTCATGGCAGTCCCTAAGAAGAAAACCTCCAAATCCAAGAAGAATATGCGTAAGGCCACATGGAAGCGCAAAGCTGTAGTGGCAGCTCAGAAAGCTCTGTCTCTGGGCAAATCTGTTCTGACTGGGCGTTCCAACAGCTTCGTGTATCCCGGCAATGAAGAAGAGGAGGAAGAATAGAAACGCAATACCGGGCATGGGGTGAACCCGATGCCCGATCGATCAATCCTTTTTTGCTGTTGGTAAAATCAGCATGGCATCGCCAAAGGAATAAAAGCGGTACTGTTGCTCGATCGCTTCTCGGTACAAATCCAACAGCCGAGGCCTTCCAATCATCGCACTTACCATCATCATCAAAGTAGAGCGGGGCAAGTGAAAATTGGTAATCATCCCCTCTACAACCCGCCACTTGTAACCAGGGTAGATAAACAAATTGGTCGGGCCGCAAAAAGGTTGCAAGGAAAAATCACCACTCGCGGCGGCCGCTCCCTCTAAAGCTCGCACTGCTGTTGTACCCACGGCAATGATCCGCCCGCCTCTGGCTTGAGTTTCCCGGATTTTATCGACGGTGGCGGCGGGTACTTCCACCCATTCGCCGTGCATTTTGTGAGCCGTCACGTCTGTCACCTCCACCGGGCGAAACGTGCCTACTCCGACGTGTAAGGTGACAAAAGTTTTTTCTATTCCCCGCTGTTCCAAGCGGCTGAACAATTCTTCGGTGAAGTGCAGGCCTGCTGTGGGGGCAGCCACCGCCCCAAGCCGATCGGCATAAACAGTTTGATACTGTTCGGCTGAAGCTTGGGAATTTTCGATGTAGGGCGGCAGGGGTACGTGGCCGTATTCGTCCAAAAACTTCACCAGATTCTCATCTGTGGGGATGTCAAACTCCAGCAGCCGTCCCCCTGTTGCGTCGTCCCTCTCTATAACTGTTGCAGTCAATCGACGACGATCGGGCACGGGCATCGTGGCATCGGGAAGGCAACAGCAAGAAGCTGTGGTCGAGTCCTCACAGGCAGGGGCGATGGGATCAAACTCAATTTTTGCTCCCAACTTTAAGCGTTTCCCCGGTTTAACCAAAGCCAGCCAACAGTTGTGCTGCCGTTCTTCCATCAACAATATCTCCACAGCCGGGCCGTTGGGTTTGTGCCCGTAGAGCCTCGCTGGCAGCACGCGGGTGTTGTTGAGTACCAGCAAGTCGCCTGGTTGCAGCAAATCGGGTAAATCCCTAAAAATCCGGTGTTGGTGGCTGCTGGGAGAATCTACAGCCAGCAAGCGAGAACTGTCCCTCGGCACTACGGGATTTTGGGCAATGCGTGAGGGCGGAAGTTCGTAGTCGTAGCCGTCCAAAGACCAGTCCATCTCTGTCATCGAGTGAATTCCTGTGCGATCGATCTGTCAACTAGGTAACAAATTGGGTAAAAACCCCCATCCAAAGTCGGGTGCTTTTCCCCTTGTGGTGGCGGGTAGAGTCCGCGACGATAGAGGTATAGCATCAGCTTTGCTCATAAGGCTCATAAGGATCGTTATGGAATACCTCTACTACATCGCCAATACTAGCCTTACTCTGAGAGTCGTGGATTACCTACGCACGGCTCATCATCTTCCCTTGCAATTTATCACTGTTATTCACCAAATAGACGGCTGGGTGGTAAAGGTGAAAATGAGCCAATATTTAACTCCAGAAATGCACGGGGATTTTCGGGCTTTTATGAACGAACTCGGGATTCCTTACGATCCTGAAATTCGCTTGCAAATGGCGCTTTGGAGTTTGGAAACGGGACAGTCGCCACTGAGCGTGATGCGCCGCTACCAGGTGGCAGTCGTTTGTCACGGCAGCCCTGACCGCAAAGAAATTGAAGCGTTTCGCCAGCAATTTGTCAAGGGTCTGGGATATTGCCCGGAAACTCTCGCCTAGACTGCTACTCATATAAACTAGCTGTTATGGCAGAGCGGAAGAGGAAGTGAAAGGAAGAGAGGAAGAAGATTTAACGCTTTTTTCACCTCCGTTAAAGATTAAGAGAGAAAGGCGCGACAGCTTAGGGAAATTAATAATTAAAAATTACCTACTGGCATTGCTTTGTGATTTTACCCTCTAATTTTTAATTAGATATTTATTTTTAATTGCTAAAAGCCGAGCGAATGTATTCTTGCAGGGTAAGGCGGTAGTTTTCTGCAATGGTGAATTGAGAGTTTGCTGCTGTTAATGGTGGTAATATTTGCTTAGTGTTTTGTTGTGAAGGTTCGCACCTTACTAAAGCGACATCAAAGCGACAATAATTATTGGCTAAATCAGGATGAGTGCTTAAAAATATTTCGGCTGTTTGCCAAAGTTTGGCTTGTTTTGTGGTAGTAACAGCTAGCATTCCACCAGCATCCCAATTTCCCCGGCGGCGAGTTTTTACCTCTACAAATGCTAATGTTGGGGATTGCTGATTGGGAAGAAATCGGTTTTTTGCGCTTTCTTCATCTCTTCCGAGTGCGATGATGTCAATCTCTCCCCAGCGACAGTGCCACTGGCGGTGCAGGATTTCCCAGCCTTGCTGCTGCAACCACTCGGCGACTAAGTTTTCTCCCAATGTGCCGATATCCCGAGAGTTTGGGGATTGGGGGGCATTGGAGTCAGCCGTCGCTAACGGGCGATTCCCTACGGGATAGCTACGCTTGACGCTCTTTCTGGTAGAATTCAATTCTGAACTGTCACGACTGCCCATTAGCTTGAACTTGTATGATGATTTCTCGAATTCGCCAACATATTTATACTTTCTTGCTGAGTTTTGTTATTTTAGCAGTAATTGCCGCTGGGGCGATCGGCATTAATCCCGCACCTGCTTTCGCTTTGGATCACGACAAAGAAATCCTAGTCGGCGCTGATTTTACTGGCCAAGTTCTGACTGACGACAGCTTTAATAAAGCCAATCTTCGCAATAGCAATTTTACTAATGCAGATTTGCGGGGCGTCAGCTTTTTTGCTGCCAATATGGAAGAGGCAAATTTAGAAGGGGCGAATTTCACGGGTGCAACTTTAGATTTAGCTCGCATGATGAAAGCAAATTTAACTAATGCTATCCTTGAGGGTGCTTTTGCTTACAATACCAGACTCGAAGGAGCTGTCATTGACGGTGCTGATTTTACAGAGACACTGTTGCGAGACGATATGATAGAAAAACTTTGTAAAGTGGCAAAAGGTACTAATCCCGTGACGGGTAGAGATACTCGCGAAACTCTTTTTTGCGATTATTAAAAGGCTCGTTGAATAAAAGAATTTATTCCTTACTACAAATTCGTTTGTAGTAAGGACTTTATTACTTATATCAGTTGAAAAAATGTAACTGCTGGTAAGCTTCAAACCTATATCGAACGAGTCATCCCCAATCTAAAATCTAAAATCTAAAAGGGTATTACCGTCAGGGCTGTTTCATTCTCAGAAAAACCAGGGTTTTGTAGGGGCGGTGCCAAGAATGCGCGCCCACCCCATAGACGAGCGGGTGCGGGTTTCAGATATCGGGGCAACCACGGGGGGATTGGCCCTACCAGAGAATGAAACACCCCTGGTATTAGCCCCAAGGTACGGATGTTAAATCGTAAAAATTCACTTGACGCAGCCGCTCTAATTCCTTGAGCCATTCTTGTTCGGCACAGAATAGTTGATGATATTCTATAGCCTCTTCGCCACTGCTAGCGGCCTTGGCTTTTTCCCACATATTGAGTGCAATCCGGCGGCGCTTCATGCTAATTATTTGCTCGATACAGGCGAGGGCAGATCTAATTACTAGAGGTGCGCGATAAACGTTTCTTTCTGAAAACTCATTTAAGTGAAATAAATGCGAGATTTGATTGAGTTGATTCGGATATTCAATGAAGCTATCTTGCAATTTCAATATTAACTCAGCAGGCGCTACTTGTAAAGACATTTTGTGCAATATTTCTGCATTCACAATCTGGTGCCACAAAAATCTGTGGTGAGAAAGGCTAAACTGCACGTCTCTAGCTTCTATTGCTTCTCTGACATCTTGGCGGTATTCGGGACAGTGCAAATAAATCTGCAATAATTGCGCTTCTGCTTCTTCTAAAAGACTGCGGGCTACGGCAGATAAGCTTGATTTTGAGCTTTTGTTTTCGCCGCCACTGGCACGCTGCTTTTTATATTGTTTGTTCGGCTTCAGCTTGTTTCTAATTAACAGGGGCATTGTCAAAGATTCGTCTTGACTCTGCCGCTTTGCCCAATCGCTGACTACTTGATTGAGCAAGTTTTCAGCGAGCATTTTGGTGAGCCTAAAATCTCCTTTGCTGAGAATTTCGGCGCACTTTTGCAGGTAATGTGCTAACTGATTGTCGTCAGTGATGTTCGTTAATAAATTAATAATTTTTTTTGTCACTTGCTGGGAACTATCGGCTTGCTTCAAATCTTGATTGACGAGCATTTGTTGCAGTTGCCAGTCGAGCCACAAGGGAGCATTTTCCAGCAATTCTTGATATTGTTCTGGGGAGTATGTTTTGAGGTATTCGTCGGCATCTTTGCCGTCGGGAATGTTGAGCACCCGCAGTTGCACTTCTCCTTGATAAGCGAGTTTTTCTATTTCTCCAATAGCGCGTTCTGCTGCTTGAGTTCCTGCTTTGTCGGCGTCGAAGTTGAGGATAATTTGTTTGGAGTCAGTGTAGCGTAATAACTGCCGCACTTGGTTTAAACTTAAGGCTGTGCCGAGGGAAGCGACGGCGTTGGAGATGCCGGCGGCGTGAAGTGTGATCGCATCAAAGTACCCCTCTACAACCACTGCGCGATCGGCTTTGCTAATGGCTGTTTTCGCTGTATCTAAAGCAAATAAAGTCTTGCCTTTATCGAATAGTTCTGTTTCGGGAGAATTGAGGTATTTCGGCTGTTCGTCGCCGAGAGCTCTGCCGCCAAAACCGATGACTCTGCCTTGGGTATCGCGAATGGGAATCATAATGCGATTGCGGAAGCGATCGTAATAACCGCTGCCGCCATTTTTTCGGGGTACAATTAATCCAGCTTGTTCTACTAATTGCGCCGGATAGTTTTTCTGTTCTACTAAATAACTGTAAAGTGCTTCCCAACCTTGGGGTGCATAACCTAATTGAAATTGTTGGATAGTTTCTTCGCTTAGCTGGCGCTCTGATTTGAGATATGCTAAGGGTTCTTCTCCTTGGGTTTGTCGCAAAGCGTGTTCGTAAAAGTTGGCTGTTAGTGCTGAGATTTCATAAAGTTGTTCCCGCAGGGAAATTTGCCGCTGCAATTCTTGTCGGTGTTCTGGTTCGACTGTTTTGACGGGGACTTGATAATTTTTAGCTAATTCTAATACTACTTCGCTGAAAGGGCGTTTCTCCAATTCCATGAGAAACTTAAAAGCATTACCGCCTGCACCGCAGCCGAAACAATAATACATTTGTTTGCCGGGACTGACAGTAAAGCTGGGAGATTTTTCGTCGTGAAAGGGACACAAACCTACGAATTCTTTCCCGCGTTTCCTCAAGACGACGCGACCGGAAATAACGTCTACTATGTCGGCTCTTTGTTTGACTTCTTCGATTGTTTCTGGATGCAGCCGGGGAACTTGCATAGGGCTATTTTAGGCAACTTGAAATTATGTTGATTTTGAGCGATCGCACTTTAGTAAAGCACAAAACTGACTTTCAGGACTTGCACACAAAAACTCAAGCGTTCCGGTTTTTTGTACCAGGGCTGATCGCTACTAATATGTGTTTTCTTAAAAAACCCGGTTTCTCCGTAAGGCATAACTTTATTGTAAGATATTTACACTAACTGTAAGGAGCATCGAAAATAATGCGAATTTTAATGATGGGCGGTACTCGGTTTATCGGGGTTTATCTTACTAAGATTTTAGCAGCACAAGGGCATGAAGTGGTGTTGTTTAACCGGGGCAACAAGCCTGTACCGGTTGCGGGCGTAAAACAGATTCAGGGCGATCGCACAAATGTCGAACAACTAAAAGAAAAGTTATCGACGGTCGAGTTTGACGCGGTTTTTGACAACAACGGCCGCGAACTCAGCGATACAAAGCCTTTAGCTGAAATATTTAAAGGGCGGGTGCAGCACTTTGTTTACATGAGCTCTGCGGGGGTTTATTTGAAGTCGGATCAAATGCCTCATATGGAAGGGGACGCTACTGATCCTAAAAGCCGGCATTTGGGTAAATGCGAAACCGAAAATTACTTGGCCGAGTCCGGTTTGCCTTGGACTTCGATTCGCCCGACTTACATTTACGGCCCCCAAAATTATAACGATTTAGAGGCTTGGTTTTTCGATCGCATTGTGCGCGATCGACCGATTCCGATTCCCGGTAACGGAATGCACTTCACGCAGTTGGGGCACTGTCAGGATTTGGCTAAAGCAATGGCGGCGGTTTTGGGGAATGAAAGGGCGATCGGGCAAATTTACAACGTTTCGGGCGATCGATTTGTCACCTTTGACGGTTTAGCCCGCGCCTGCATTCAAGCGGCAGGCAAATCCTCTGATGCTATTAAGATTGTACACTACGACCCGAAACAATTTGACTTCGGCAAAAAGAAAGCTTTTCCGATGAGATTGCAGCACTTTTTCGCTTCAGTTAATAAAGCTGTCACCGATCTTAACTGGCAGCCGGAATTTGACTTAGTTTCTGGATTGAAAGATTCTTTTCAGAATGATTATGTAGTTTCGGGACGGGACAAAGCTGAGATAGATTTTTCAGTCGATGACGAGATTTTGAAATCCGTTCAAAGTTAAGTTAGAGTGGGAGCGTCCCAATGCCCGAAAAAATCTAGAACCCCACCCTAACCCTCCCCTTAGTAAGGGGAGGGAATAAGAAAGAAAGCAAACAGACTGTCACAGTAAAGTTCGCAATGCGACATTACATCGCAGCCAAAGATAGCTACTTAGAGGTTATAGCAAAACTCAAAAACGACAAGTCTGTAATTATTGAAATCCAAGTTCTCAATCGGCCGACCTTGAGCAAGCTAGCTTTGTACAATACAGCAACAACTGATGTAACTAAATTAATGATTGAAGAATTGCACAAGAGATTCCCACCTGTAATTTATTTTATTGAAATCCGGACTCCCCAGTTATCGCTCGACCAATTAAAAAATTTAGATAAGCCATGTTAGATTTTTCTAAGGCGGAAGATTTGACATCTTGGTTGGAAGCTAATTCTCCAAAAGACTAGGAATATTAGGTAAATCTCATGCTTGGAATCACACTCAGCAGTCGCTACAGTATTATTCGTCACTTGGGAGGTGGCGGATTTGCTCAAACTTACTTAGCTGAAGATAAGCAGCTACCAGGAAACCACCTCTGCGTCGTCAAGCAGCTTAAACCTCAAGCAACTGATCCGGAAACTCTACAGGTAGCAAGACGTTTATTTGATACTGAAGCACAAGTTTTGTACAAGCTGGGAAATCACGATCGCATTCCCCGACTTTTTGCTTACTTTGAAGAAAATCAAGAGTTTTATCTCGTTCAAGAATTTATAGAAGGCCACGATTTAAGTCAAGAAATTACGCCAGCCGCTCCGGGAACTGCGGGAGTCATGCAGGAAGATGCTGTCATTTGTATATTGCAGGAAATTCTCGAAATTTTAGACTTTGTACACCAACAAAATGTCATTCACCGCGATGTCAATCCCCGCAATATCCTCCGCAGAGATAGAGACGGAAAATTAGTTTTAATTGACTTTGGCGCAGTCAAAGAAATTACTACTCAAATCACCACTCCTCAGCCCAAGAATAGCTTGAGTGTCAGCATCGGTACTCCCGGTTATATGCCCAGCGAACAAGCTCACGGCAACCCGAAACTGAGCAGCGATATCTATGCCGCAGGTACGATCGCAATTCAGTGCCTCACTGGCATAAACCCTCACCAAATGCCAAAAAACTCCGAGACAGAGGAAATTATTTGGCAGGACAAAACATCAGTCAGTCCTGAATTTGCGAAGATTTTAGATAAGATGGTAAAGTACGATTTTCGGCAACGTTATTCTAGTGCAGGCGAAACGCTGCAAGCTATTAAAGAATTGAAAAATTCTTTCAGCGGTACAGTTCCTGTATTGCCTCCGGTTGCTGCTGCGAAGAAGCAGCTCAAATCCCGAAAAAAACTGTATTTAAAAATATTGTCGATCGCCAGTTTAATTAGCATCAGTATTATAGCATTAATTTATGGTGTAAATACTTTTAATGCAGCAAATGCAACTGACTTGTACAACCGAGGCAATACTCTTTACAATTTAAACCGATTTGAAGAAGCTCTGGCCGCTTACGAGCGAGCAATAAATCTCAGGCCCGACTACGCGGAAGTGTGGCAGGAAAAAGCCAAAACTTTATATGAATTAAAAAAATATCGAGAATCGCAGTCAGCTTATGATAAAGCCATAGAATTAAAGCCGGAATACTTGGAAGCTTGGACGGGACGCGGTTATGCTTTGGAGAAGTTGCAACAGTCTCAAGAGGCGATCGCATCTTTTGATAACGCTTTGAAAATCCAGCCCGACTATGCCGCAGCGTGGGAAGGCAGAGGCGATGTTCTCTTAGATTCGCAGCGGTACGAAGAAGCGATCGCATCCTACGAAAAAGCTGTACAATTTCAGTCCAATTTGTACCATTCTTGGTACAATCGGGGACAAGCTTACCAAAAATTAAAACAGTACGATCGATCTGTAGAATCCTATGAAAAAGCACTTGAAATCAAATTCGATAATTATGAAGCTTGGTACAATTTAGGCAATATATTCCTAGAGTCAAACAAAAATCAAGAAGCTTTTGAAGCCTACGAAAAAGCCGTGCGGTTTCAGCCCAACTTTTATCAAGCGTGGTACAGTCAAGGCATTGCTTTACTAAAAATGCGGAGGCATGAAGCAGCGGTAGAAGCTTACGAAAAAGCTGTTAAATTAAAACCTGATTATTATCAAGCATGGTACAATTTAGGCTGGTCGTACCACGAATTACGCAAGTACGAACAAGCAATTGAGTGTTACAGCAGAGCCTTAGATTTAAACCCGAAAGAATATCAAGCGTGGTACAATAGAGGAAATGCTCAGTACAATTTAAAGCGGTACGAAGATGCGCTAGTCTCTTACAATGAAGCCGTCTATGTCAAGCCTGACTACTCGGAAGCTTTGTACAGTCGCGGCAATGCACTGGTGGCGGTAAAAAGATACGAAGATGCGATCGCCTCCTATGACAAAGCAATTCGCTACAAACCGGATTACGGAGCGGCAATGGAAGCAAAAAAGCGGGCACAAAGTCAGCTAGGAAGCAGCCCGCTAGAACCCCAACAACAACAATAATTGTTATTAGTCCCCCTATGCTAGGACTTTGGGTGTAGTAGTAATTTCACGAACCCAATAATTGTGGGTAGGTTATCTTTTAGCGAACAGCGGGAGCAATTACGGTAACTCGTCGGCTGTCTACTAACATCGGCCAAAAACCTCGATCGCTCAATGCTTTTACGGCAGCAGTAGCGGCGTTTTGATCCGTTGTATAAGCGACGAATAAAAAGGGACGCTGGCCGTAGGAAGCTAAGCCTACTTGCGTGCCTAATGCTTGCCTGACTTGGGCGGCTAATTCCGGTTGGTTGAAGTAATCTACTAACACTGCATAACCAGAACCCAGGGGTCGGGGATTGAAGGCAAGATTGCCGCTGGGAGAATTGGTGACTGGTTCAGAACCTGGTGCTGGCTGAGGGTTGTAGACTGGCAAATTTTGGGGTAGTGCCGCTGCGGGCGATCGTACTACGTAAGCTTGCAATCCGACAACATCTTCGATGTATTTAACCCAATCGCTGGCGATTTGCGAGTCCCGAAAGCCACCAACTCGCGTCACCGTGTCATTGATGTACCGACAAACTGTGTTGTTAGTATTTCCAGGGAAAGAGCGTTTTGCTCTTTCTTGCTGTTCGGGTGTTCTGGTGACAATTAACAGTAGATATTCGTCGGACTGTGGCGGTTGGCAGCTCGACTGAGCTTTAACAGAACTCGATAAAATTGTCAAGACTAAAAGGGCGATCGAAGTAGCAGAAAATAGGGGGAGAGACAAAAGAAATTTGTACAATTTACCCCTAATTGTTGTTAGTTGTTTCGTCGGATATTTGGCTACTTTCTTCATGCTGTCTGTAGGGATGCGAGGGCATCGGGAATAGTTGGTGATGGTGCTTGAAATTCACCTGTCAGTACATATTCTAATCGCAGTTTCAACCAAGTGATAAAGACAGGATCGATGGAAATAATAGCCGCGGCTGGCTGAGGGCATTTTGCTTTAACTTCTGCCATTGTCGGTGCTTCTAGGAAAGCGGGCTGTTTGACCAACCAGAAGTCTATTTCTTTTTCTTGTTCGTTGTAGTTGCGAGTTCTTTCTTTAAACACTTCATCTAGGGCTTCTTCTTCTAGCAAAAAGCGTTGGCTGGCTAAAACGTAGTAGTAGGTTTGCATTTTTCTCGGTTGTTAGAGGTTGAGGGTTCGCGGTTAATGCCGCCTGTACCGACCAGTTTTGCTGGTCAGGGGCGGGTTTGCCGAGTTGCGGTCGTTGAAGAGTTCTAGACTCTTGTGCCGTTTACTTTACCTTATTTGCTGTCATCTTGGGTAGATGCAGAGCAAGTCGCCTCAGAAAAATCTTTGGTGGTGAGTGTTGGGGGAGTTGTGAGAGTTGCGAGAGTTGCTGGTTTTTTGGGGATTTGGGCGATTATTTTTCGGGCTGGTGATTTTCGGGAAAATTTACCTGACAATAGGAAATTAGATGGAATTGCAGGTTGAATAATTACCAATTATTGAGGCAATCTGGGGGCTGTTAAACTTGATTGAGAGTGGTTTGCATATGAAAATACTTCAGACAGTTTTTGATTGCGAACCCTAAAAAAAGGCTTTCATGGTGATAAAGGTACTCGCGGGAAAATCAAAGGTTTGTGACTACTACCTAAAAATAGTCCTTACTATTGTATTGAAATGAAAAATGTGTAGATTGATTTGCTCTGACCGAAATAGCCATCGGCCCGCTGTCACTTCCGCCATTCCACCAAAAGCGATCGCCCTCCACCCATGCTCAAATAAGCTCAACAAATCAGCTAAATTTGTTGGCCAGGGAATGCAGCCAAAGGCTAAACTAATCTAAGCTTTACCATAAAATTTTCTCCCCGTTCATGAACATCGCTTATTTAGTCAACCAATATCCCAAAGTCAGCCACAGCTTTGTCCGCAGAGAAGTGCTAGCCGTTGAAAATTGCGGCATAAAAGTCGCGCGTTTTTCGATCCGATCGTGCGAGTCTGAACTCGTTGATGGGGCCGACAAACTAGAGCAAGAATTGACTAAAGTAATATTAGGAGTTGGTGTACAGGGGTTAGCGTGGGCTTTGCTCCGCGTTGCCGCAACTAGACCCATTCGATTCATCGAAGCTGTGCGGTTAATGTTCAAAGTTGGCTGGCACTCGGAACGGGGGATTTTGCTGCATCTAGCTTATTTAGCAGAAGCTTGCATTCTTTTAAATTGGTTTGCAGAATCGGGTACAGCACACGTTCACGCTCACTTCGGGACAAATTCGACAACAGTCGCAATGCTGTGCCGCGTGCTTGGCGGCCCGACTTACAGTTTCACCGTTCACGGCCCTGAAGAATTTGATAAAGCCACACTTCTTTCCTTAGACGAAAAAATTAAACGATCGACCTTTGTAGCAGCAGTGAGTTCCTTCGGTAAAAGTCAGCTTTTTCGGTGGTGCGATCGCACTTTTTGGTCAAAAATTCACGTCATACACTGCGGCGTAGATGCTGCATTTTTAGCTGCACCCTATGTTCCCATACCCGCAGCACCCCGCTTAGCTTGCATTGGCCGACTCAGCGAACAAAAAGGTCATTTGTTATTGCTAGAAGCTGCTAACTTGCTAGCAGTTCAAGGCTTGCAGTTTAAGTTGGTACTGGTAGGAGACGGGCCACTGCGATCGGATATTGAAAAGCAGATTCAGCAACTCGGCCTGCAAAATCATATAGAAATTACCGGCTGGGCCAGCGGCGATCGAGTTCAGCAAGAGATTTTAGCTTCACGGGCAATGGTATTGCCGAGTTTTGCTGAAGGTTTGCCCGTCGTAATTATGGAAGCCCTCGCTCTTAATCGGCCCGTAATTAGCACTTATGTTGCTGGCATCCCGGAACTCGTAGAACCCGGTGTTTGCGGTTGGTTAGTTCCTCCCGGTTCCGCAGAAGCATTAGCGGTAGCGATGCGCGCAGTATTGGAAGCACCTTTAGAAAAACTAGAACAAATGGGGAAAACAGGAGCCGAGAGAGTTGCTCAACAACACAATGTTGATTTAGAGGCAAAAAAATTAGTCGCGCTGTTTGAGAGTGCTATTAAGCCGTGATTAAAAAAGTAGTAAGGCTATGCTGTTTCCCTACCCCACAATAATCATTAGCCCCCCTCGGATGTAACCATCGACTGATTAATTTTTGGGAAACGACCAGGCGCCGTGTCGTGATTGTGGGTAATATTAATTCCCATGCCACCGGATTTGATATAAAAAGGGCGGGCAAATACGCACCCCCAAAAAATTTATTCTTTGTGGAACAGGCATCTTGCCTGTTCCTTTAATTAAAGCAACCTATTTACAGACTTTTTAAGGAATAGGAACAGACCGCAATAATCGATCAACAATTGCCTTAGCCCTCCTTCCGCCCGCCGGAATCAAACGGTGAGACAGTACGTGCGGCGCCACATACTTAACATCATCATCAGTAGCAAAATCCCGCCCCGAAATAAACGCCAAAGCCTGGGACGCCCGGTGCAAAGCCACCGCACCCCGGGGACTCACCCCCAGAGTAATCTCCTCATCTTCCCGCGTCGATCGCACCAAATCCACAATGTACTGTTTCAAAGAGCCTTCCACCTTCACAGCAGCGCACAAACGGCGCAATTCCTGCACCTCTTCCAAAGAAATACAAGGCTGCAAATCTTCAACTGCAAAACTATCAGAAAGCCGTTCCAACATTTGCAACTCTTCCGAGGCAGCGGGATAGCCCAAAGTCAAAGACAAAGTAAACCTATCCATCTGGGCTTCCGGCAGCGGAAAAGTGCCTTGATATTCGATCGGGTTCTGAGTCGCAATCACAAAAAATGGCGCCGGAACATTCCGAGAAACTCCATCTACTGTCACCTGCTTTTCTTCCATCACTTCCAGCAAAGCTGACTGAGTTCGTGGCGTCGCGCGATTGATTTCATCGGCAAGCAAAACATTAGCAAAAACTGGCCCGGGCAAAAACTCAAACTCTCCGCTGCGCGGATTCCAAATATTAGTACCCGTGATATCCGTCGGTAACAAATCGGGAGTGCACTGAATCCGCTGAAACTTCCCATCGATCGATCGCGCCAAAGACTTCGCCAGCAGCGTTTTTCCCACACCCGGCACGTCTTCCAGCAGCGCGTGTCCGCCCGAAAGCACGGCTACCAGCACCAAGCGAATAGCATCCGCTTTGCCAACAATAGTCTTGCCTAGATTTTGTTTGAGCCTCTCAATATTTTGTCTCATATCCCTGATTTCTAATTGTTAATTGCTAGTCGCCAATTGTGGATCAAACATCCAATTGCCAAAATCTTGAGTCTTTGCCTTGCGGACTTCGTATTTGTACAACTAGAATTTAGTCTGACTCATCTTGCACCATTTTTAAAAGCGATCGCCCGTTCTAGATCACATAATTATTAGACTTTAGCAGTTAAGAGACTTCTAGCAATATCGCAATCTGCCTGAATTTGAGTTTTGAGAGCATCCAGAGAAGCGAATTTTTGTTCGGGTCGCAAAAACTCTACTAAACTCGCGCTCAAGGTTTGACCGTACAAATCCCCAGACCAATCTAACAGGTGAATTTCCACAGTGGGTTGCAGCCCGTCTACAGTCGGGCGGCAGCCAACATTCATCACCCCATTGACAAAAGATAAATTGGATGATGTGCCGGGAATTAGAGATTTGGGATTTTCCTGTTGATAGGAAGAACTTCCCTCTTTCATCTTTTCCCATCCATGCTTCAGCGAGACTCGTACCGCATACACGCCATAACGTGGCAAAAATTTTTCCGGTGGCAGTTCGATATTAGCAGTAGGAAATCCGATCGTCCTACCCAGTCGCTGTCCGCCAACCACAGTCCCGACTAAACTGTAAGGTCGCCCCAGTAACTGATTCGCTCTTGTGAGGTCGCCGGATGCCAGACCTTCGCGGATTGCAGAACTGCTGATCCGATCGCCCTCACCGCAATTGTGTAGGGGTATAAGAGCAACATCAATACCGTAACCCGAGGCGATCGACTGCAAATCCACAGCCGTTCCAGCGCGTCCCCGTCCAAACCGAAAATCAACTCCCACACTAATTCGACTCGCTTTTAGTTGTCGCACCAAAATTTCCTCGACAAACTCACAAGCAGTCAAAGCCGCCAATTCTCGATCAAACGGCAGCAGCACAAGTTGCTCGACCCCCATTGCGGCGAGCAATTCTACCTTTTCTGCCAGAGGTGTTAGCAGTTTTTTCGGTTGACCCGTAAAAAATTCTTGCGGGTGCGGATCAAATGTCACTACAGTGCTGTAAAGTCGATCGACCCCATCAGAATCGATCCCAGAGAGGCTGTTGCCCTCTGCCCTGGGGCCTATCAAACCCTCGAAATTATGGCTGCTGCCGGATCGATCGGGCGGTGCTGCTGAGTCGTTGTAGCAGGTCGCCGGAGGTTCGCTTTCCAAATTTTGATCTGTGCCAACGTTTGAGCGCAAGTTTGGCCCCGACGCAAAAACCGTCGCAGAATTTGATCCAAGCGATCGATTTAAAATTGGCTGCACGACTTGTCGATGCCCTAGGTGCAAACCATCAAAGTTTCCCAAGGCAACAGAAGTTGGAGTCAGAGCAGCGGTACAAGAAGAAGTTACCCACACGCTTAAAATTTTGACATACTTAGCCAGGTTGCGATCGCCAGTCGATTTTAGATTTTAGATTTTAGATTTTAGAATTGACTCCCCAGATTAATCTGAGAGGTTCAACTAGAGTCGAAACTTTTTGGTGTTCCACGACAGGAGTACGTGGCACGGTATCCGTCTTTGAGTGAGGTCAGCCCTCGCTTAAATGTCAGATTTCACAGATCAAGATTTCACAACCATCTGACAATCTCAAATCCATCAGACATGAACTTGAGGCGCTTGCACCGACGCTTCAGACAAATCGTTATCAGGAGGCAGCAATTGTAACGACAAACCTTCCCGCGCCATCAAACTATTCGGGAATCTTTGAGCCACTTGTTCTCCCACCTTGTCTAAAAACTCGTCATTGTGCAGGGGGTCGTGGTGAAAAATCACCAACTTTTTGACATTAGCAGCCTTTGCCACCTTCACCGCTTCCTGCCAAGTCGAATGTCCCCAGCCGACCTTGCTGCTCTTCTCCGAATAATACTCCTCATCGGTATAAGTAGCGTCGTAGATCAGTACCTCAGCATCCTGAGCCAAATGCAGCACATTTTCGTCTAAACGATCGGGAAAATGTTCGGTATCAGTCACGTAAGCAGCCGAATACCCCCGCCAGTTGACGCGGTAGCCTATAGCTTCCCCCGGATGGTTCAACAAAGCAGTTTCCACCTTAATCTCTCCGAGTTCCAGCGGTTGGCCCACTTCTATATCGTTAAATTTCAGGTCTGCCCCCATAATTTGCAGGGGCACCGGAAAATTGGGGTGCAACATCTGGTCGTGGAGGCGTTGCTGGATAGTAGCCTTATTAGGAGCAATAGCCCCATAGATGTGAAAGCAGTTCCCAGGAATAAAAGCTGGGACAAAAAATGGGAATCCTTGAATGTGATCCCAGTGAGAGTGAGTAAAAAACATATGAGCTTTTACGGGCATCTGGGACAGGAGAGTTTGTCCCAAAACCCGCAATCCAGTACCACCATCGAAAATTAGGCGACTGTCACCTACTCGCATTTCTACACAGGGCGTGTTGCCCCCGTAACGTACTGTTTCTGCCCCGGGAGACGCTATGCTACCTCTAACGCCCCAGAAGTGAACCGTGAATTGGTTTTGCATACTAGACATGGGTTTTCTTGCAAGATTGTTCCGGCGAGTTATGGGTAAGGTGTTTACATATTACTAAGGGCTTTACCATCAAACCCAACTTCTTTGACGATCGAGTTCCCCACTTGTTGGAAGTGCCAAGAGTCTCGCTCATCGCGAGAATGCAAAACTGTTGGGCTTGACAACTGAGTAATAAATTACAACGTAGACTAATCAAGTCTCGATCGTAACTCTTCTTTTCCTCTATTCACTAGCCTAACCTCCGCAGACACACTTTGGGGCAGCAGTGCTGTCTGAGTTTGGTCAAAAGCCGCTGTTTTTCCAGCCTCCGCACTTGCCGAACACGATCGCGCGGTCGGTTGTTTGCCTTGCTGCTTTACGGGGTGGAACGCGGATGATGGCTTTCGTGCTATCTAGTCCGGTCGATCGACCATAATATGCTAGGTGGCGGGGCAGTTTTACGCCGATATCTGGCTGATCTTGCAGATCATCGGGCGTGAACGCGCCTCTACAAAAATGACGGTTAATTTACCCGACTTGAGATTCTTCCGCCATTGAACCCCTGCCCATGAGCATCAGGGACTCCTTTTTACCAGAACCCGGTTTAATTAACTCAACTCCCACTAATTCAAAAATCTTAGCAGTTTAGGAATGCTCCTGCTATTAATTATCAGCCAATATTGTCTGGATTCTCTGCCGGCTTCGAGGCTGCGGTTCGTCCCGCTAGCGGTCAAGCTGAACCCAGCCTCATCTGACACCGGGGTAGCAGCGACATCCCCAGCCAGCAGGCAAAAGGCTAAATTTTCGTCGCGCATTTCTTGGCGGATGAATTGAATCACTTAAAATTCCCCTATTTTCTGAAATTAAAAAATTTCGTTTTTTTGCCATCAGCTTAACTTCGATCGACCTTCTGTCTCAAGAGTGATGCAAAAATATTTGTTATTAACCTGTTGTGCTTTTCTCAAAAATCTTCAAGAGCCCTATTTTGGGTAATGATTTCTCGGAATTCGGCGCCGTTGCGGTACTCGCCACGGGTTTAAATTTCCGGTATCATAGAGCCTAAGACTCTTGTTTACCGAAAAACTGGGTCTAAAGCCCCGTCCTTATAGGACGGCTTTAATTTAGCCAAAACTGTGAATTAGTCTTTATATCCATCCCAGCGACGTAAATGTTAGTATTTGAAGCCAAGCTAGAAGGAAAAAACGAGCAGTACGAACGGCTAGACGAAGCCATTCGTACTGCTCGTTTTATTCGGAATAGCTGCATCAGGTACTGGATGGACACAAAAGATGTAGGTCGCTACGACTTAAGCGCTTATTGCGTAGTCTTAGCAAAGGAGTTTCCTTGGGCTGCTAAGCTCAACTCAATGGCAAGGCAAGCTTCTGCAGAAAGAGCTTGGTCAGCGATTGCGCGGTTTTTCGACAACTGCAAGAAAGCAAGACCCGGTAAAAAAGGTTTCCCGCGATTTAAAAAGCATGAAACACATGGTTCTGTTGAATACAAAACTTGTGGATGGAAACTTTCTGAAGACAGGCGAAATATAACCTTCACCGATGGATTTAAAGCAGGAAGTTTTAAATTATGGGGAACTCGTGACCTACACTTCTATCAGTTAAATCAAATGAAGCGGGTGCGCGTAGTTCGCCGAGCTGATGGATACTACGTGCAATTCTGTATTGATGCTGAACGAAATGAGAAGCGCGAACCTACTGGACGAACCATTGGTTTAGACGTAGGGCTAACGCAGTTCTATACAGACTCTGACGGAAATACCGTAGAGAATTCACGCTATCTGAAAAAGTCTGAAAGGTCACTTAAAAAGCTTAATCGGAGACTCTCTAAAACTCAGAAAGGCTCTAAAAATAGAGTTAAGGCTCGGAATCGTTTAAGCAGAAAACACCTCAAGGTAAGTAGGCGACGTAAAGACTTTGCCGTGAAATTAGCAAGGTGCGTAATCCAGTCCAACGACTTGGTAGCCTATGAAGACTTGTCGGTGCGTAACATGGTTAAAAACAGAAAGTTGTCTAAGTCTATATCAGATGCTGCTTGGACAGCTTTTAGAAATTGGGTTGAATACTTTGGCAAAGTATTTGGGGTGGCGACTGTTGCAGTACCGCCACACTATACAAGCCAAAATTGTTCTAATTGTGGGAAAGTCGCGAAGAAATCTTTAAGTCAAAGAACACATATTTGTCCGCATTGTAGATTTGTCTTAGATCGAGATTGGAACGCCGCTCGCAACATATTAGAACTAGGATTGCGTACCGTGGGGCACACGGGAACCTCAAACGCCTCTGGAGACATCGATCTCTGTTTGGGTGAGGAAACTCCTTCAAATAAGTCGGGTCGTAGAAAGAGGAAGCCTAAACAGTGATGTTTAGAATCACCGTGGCTTTAGCCCGGTGAGAATGTCAACAAGAATCTAAATCAGTGTTAAAAACGCCTGGATAACTTTAAGTGATTTTTCAAAAAAGTCAGTATGAATCAAGTTAAAAAAACTACCACCAAGCTGAATCGATCGCCTGTGAAAGTACCCGATCGCACTTTGCAACTCGAATCGCTCCCCTTGAGCGAATTGTCCTTAGAAATGACTCAGGGCCAAGCTTTGAGGGAATTTAGTTCGGACGATCGCCCGCCGGGAACCCCAGCAGCCACAAGCCGAACTGCCGAAACAAGACGCCGGAGGGTAGGTGGCAAGAGCGAGTCGGCCCGATCGCCTGTGTATTCTACTGCTCTTCTCAAGTGGCTGCTAGAGCGTTTGACTAGAGCAAAAGGTTGGCTGGCAGTTGTCACCCTGGCAGGAGTTTGGGGGTTGTGGAACAGTGAGTTACTGTTTTCCACAGGCCTGGGGATAGCAGCGATGATGCTGGTTTACCGAGGGCAGTCGTGGGACTGGCAATTGCTGCGAGCCAAAGGCGAGCAATTTTGGCAGGGCCCGAACCGCCGATTTGTTTTAGCGGTGGGTACGGGTGGCATTGCTACCTTGGGCGCTTACATGAGTTTGGCGATTTGGGCGGACTCCGAGAGCCACTGGATGGCTTTGAGCCTGATTTTGCAGAATTTGGGCACGATCGCGATTGCAGGGCTGTTGCTGCGGCAAGGGTTGAGTCGGAGGGCCGCAAAAGATGAAGTGGCGCTCGATCGTATCTTGGCGGATTTGACTGATGCTGACCCCGTGAAGCGTTTGATTGCAGTGCGACAAATGACTGATTTGGTGAATAAGGGTGGGTTTGGTCCTGTGAGTTCCGTCAAAAGTTCGATCGCCCGTTCCCGCGCTGCCGAGTGCTTTCGCCTGATGCTGAGTCGGGAACCAGAAGCTTTAGTCCGCAATGCCCTTCTCGAAGGTTTGCAGACTTGGGATGCTACTTATGGCATGGCTTTAAAATCCAAACATCAAGTCATCGACTATTAGCTGACCGTCAAAAGCGTAAAAAGTAATTTTATGAATATTCCGAGCTTTTACGCGCAGGGGAGCCCTAGGGGCGATGGGAGAATTAGACCCGACCAGATTGGGCGCCGGCATTTCATCCTGAACAATTGGGTTGCCGTCAATGTCACAAGCAGATAAAACAGTTCGCCGGGAACTGGTGACAAGTCCTGACACCCAGCGAACTGGATACTTAAAAGTTACTTCTATCAGTCCGCTTTTGGGGGCTCCCATTAACACTGTTGCCCCAGAACCCGTGAAAAATGCTGGGTTTGAAGGTTGGATGGCGACGGCATTGCTAAAAGTCACCCCCCAATGTGCAAACTGGTGTTCTACTACTTCAAAGCATTTCAAGTCTTCTAAAGCTACGCGGACGATCGCCGGTACGGTGGCGCGCGATCGCACCTCTGACCCTGCGCCTGAGCGTTCTGGAATGGCAACACAAGACTTTTTGCCATTTAAATCCATGCTTCGACAGGCTGTATCAAATTCTGCAAACCCGTCAGATTGAAGACTTTTCGCATCAACCATAAAACCCTCGCGATCCCGTTTCCTGAGCAGTTGCATTTTAGTAGACCTCCCTGAGATTAGTTGTTTCTTGTGTTTGGGAATTGATAACGGCGGTGCCCGTGATTGCCAAACCTGCGATTAAGAATCGAAACCCGAGCGCCCGCTTTCCAACAAAGACTTTCGACCTCAAAAGCCACTGCTCCGCAAAATATCGTGATTAATGATTCGTGATTGGCGAGCGTGGGCCAACCTGCTGCCTGCCTGAAAGCGAGTTCTAATACTCCTGCTTTCCGAGCGCCTGCTATCCGGGTTGGCGAACAGACTCTATTTTGGTGAGGGGTCTTACCCATCATTTTGCTATTATCTCCGATCGGCGGTAGTTTGCAACGCTGAGAATAACTACACAGGCGAATTGCCCAAATCGCACAACTTACTTGCTGTCTGTAGTTTCACGCTTAACCTGTACTAAAATAGATTTAAATCATTACTCAATCTTTACAAAAACGCCACCAGCTTTGCAAGTTTTTTAAACAAAGACGGGGCGGCTCAAAAGAATCTAAAATATTACAGCGATTGAGGTTAGTTTATGCTTGTACCCCTCGGCTTCGGTCAGCGATCAATAGTTACTTCTGTCGGCAGAATGGTTTACTACACTGCTGAAAAAATGCCTTGGATGGGGTTGCCGACCTCAACTTCGGAAAATCAACCAAACTTAGTATTTTTTCACGGTTTTGGTGGCGGGTCGAGTGCCTACGAATGGTCGAAAGTTTATCCGGCTTTTGCGACAGAATATCGAATTTTAGCACCTGATTTAATCGGTTGGGGGCGCTCAGAACATCCGGCAAGAAGTTATCAGGTTGAAGATTATATCACAACTTTGATCGAATTTCTAGAAAAAACTTGCGGCAGTGCAACAGATGTGATTGCTTCTTCGTTAACGGGGGCGATCGCGATTCGAGCTGCGATCGCACGGCCAGATCTCTTCAAATCCCTGATTTTGACCATACCCAGCGGTTTGTCGGATTTCGGACAAGATTACGGCAGCAGTTTCTTCGCTAAGCTAGTCAACACGCCAATTTTAGATCGCTTGCTCTACAGTACCGGAATCGCCACAGACGGTGGCATCCGCAGCTTCCTAGAACAACGCCAATTTGCCGATTCGCGTCGCGTTTATCAAGAAATTGTTGATGCTTACCTCGCATCTGCTTTGGAACCAAATGCAGAATATGCCGCCCTGTCTTTTGTGCGGGGAGATTTGTGCTTTGATTTGTCACTGTACATCACTCAGCTAACAACACCGACAGCGATTATTTGGGGAGAAAAGTCGCAGTTTACCGGGCCCGATATCGGCCAGCGGTTGGCCAACCTCAACCCTGAAGCAATCAAAGTTTTTCAACCTCTGGAAAACGTAGGTTTGACTCCGCAGTTAGAAATTCCCGCTGTTACGATTGGCTTAATTCGGCAATATTTAAAGTTGCTTTCGGAAGGGTAAAGAAGGAAGAAGGAAGAAGGAAGAAGGAAGAAGGAAGAAGAAAGAAGGAAGAAGGAAGAAGGAAGAAGGAAGAAGGAAGAAGGAAGAAGGAAGAAGGAAGAAGGAAGAAGGAATATGAATTCCCTCTTCTCCCTTCCCCATTAGCAATGACTAATGACTACTGACTAATGACTAATGACTACTAATTATTCTTTGACTCGTACGTCGATAACGCTAGCGTTGAAAATGTACTTGCTGCCTTCAAGCTCTAAAGTAGTGCCAATTTTGACTTTCGTATTTCCTAAAACCGGGCCATTTTCAGTAAGTTGACCTTTTCCCTCTAAGGTAAACATCATATTTTTGCTGAAGGCTTCTTCTTCTCTGGGATCTGGGAGAGCTTTCAGAGTGCCATTGGGCTGAGGAACTGCTAGGGTTCTGGTGATAGTTTTGACAGATTTGATGGTAATCTGACCGGAGGGTTGATTGCGGATCACCACATTGATTTTATCGCCTGCTTTGAACAAATCTGGAACGTTTGTTCCTTTGAGACCGATCGCAATTGCATCAATCTCTACAGGTTTGACACTGGTGCCGACTTGGGCGACGGAACCGCCAGAAGTGCCGGGAAAGAAGAAGATTCCGACTGCAACTAGCAGTACGATCAGAGCGGCAGCTACGTCTAGAATGCTGAGTTTGCCGAACAGTCGGCCTTGAGAATCCAAAATTTTCATAATCGCCTATTATACTGATAGCGACAGGAGTATGTTTACAAGCTCAGGACTTAGGCAGACATCGATAAAAAGCAGATGCTGCTATTGCTGAGCTACCGCTGGCAATGACATACTTGATTGATGCTTAAGTCCTGAAGCTAAAAGATATTACCACAACGATCGCCCAAAATCCGCATGACTTGGGCACTTAAAACAGAACGCAGAAGGCAGTTGACGGCGGTTGGTTGGCCGACAGGCGGATTGCCAAGAAGCTGGTGGGGCGGTTAAAAATTTACAAAAAGCTAGAATAGCAACTAAGCAGCCTCAAATTGCGTCTGCCTATTGAGTGACTTTTTGAGTTTTTCCTCAAATTTTATCTAACTTCTCCCACGTATCAATCATGTTAAAAAGTTTTTGGTTGACTTGCCGGCGTACTTGCGGTAGGGGAATTTATCTGTTTCTGTCGCTGATTGTGGCTGCGGGTATCGGGGTGGTTTCCCCGGAACCGACTCAAGCATTTTCTTTGCCTGAACTGATTTTTAGAGGCATTCAAGTTATTCAATTGTCGAATATGTCCGATGGCCAAGAGGTGACTATTGGCCGACAAATTAATCAGCAGTTAACAAACAGCGAGCTTAAGATCGATCGCGATCGCGACACTACAGAATATATCAACCGCATCGGTCAACGGCTCGCTCAAGAAAGCACTCGCCCGAATATTCCTTATACTTTTCAAGTGATTGAGGACGACAATATTAATGCTTTTGCAACTATGGGCGGTTTTGTTTATGTGAATAAAGGTTTGATGGCAGCGGCGGACAATGAGGCAGAATTGGCAAGTGTACTCGCCCACGAAATCGCTCACATTAGTGCTCGCCACGCGATCAAACAAATGCGTCAAATGGCGATCGCTTCAGGTGTAGCTTCGGCGACTGGACTCGATCGATCTCAGGCGGTTCAGATTGGGGTGGAACTGGCTTTGCGCCGCCCTCACAGCCGCCAAGCTGAGTATGAAGCGGATCAGTTGGGATTGCAAACTATGGGGCGAGCGGGCTACGCTCAATCTGGGATGGTTGATTTTATGAAAAAGTTGCTCAACCAGCCTTCTCCTCCTAGCATTTTGAGCACTCACCCAGCTACGGCCGATCGTATTGCTGCTATTTCACAGGCTATAGATCCGGAACTTGCTAGCGGTGAAGGTTTGAATAATGAGGATTACAGGCTAGAAATCCGCAGACTTTTAGGTTCGTAGCAATTTTAAATCAGTCAGGCACTCTCTTGTCTTATCTTCTCTTTTCTTACTTCGCGATCTTCGCGTCTTCGCGGTTCGTTAAAACTCACATCTTGCACCATTCTCCATAACGGGAATCTTGCCCGTTCGACAAAAGAAATATTTTCTTGTGGAACAGGCCGGAAAGCCTGTTCATAAAAGGCTAAGTGACAATGGTGCAACATAGGAGTTAAAAAACAAATCCCGTTACTAGGGTACGTCACAAGCAGGTTAATTTCGACTTAATCGATCGAACTTAAACTGAGGCACCCTACAACGAAAACTTGATTTAACACTGCTGTTGAACAACAGAATCGATCGCAGGTTCCGAGGGTGCAATCGGCTGCGGCTTCAATTGCCGGACAACTTCGTCAAACGGCAAAATTCTGACTTGATTGTTAAATACATTTACTTGATAAACTCTGCGGTAGCTTAGGTCAAATCCTGTCAGCCAGCCGCTTTTGGGATGATAAGCACCCGTGTCAATATCCAACCACCCTTCGCCCCTGACTAATTCGCCCGGTCTGACCCCATGAAAGGTAAAGGTGATCGTGTGACCGGTGATAATTAATTTATTGGGAAAATAGGGTTTCGACATGGTGTGAAATTCCTTGCGAATCCAGCAGAGTTGCTCGATCGACTGTTCATCGATCGACAGATGGGGGTCAACGCCGGCGTGAACCAGCCAGATGTCCCCTAAGTCCCGGTACGTGGGGAGCGATTGCAGCCACTCTAAGTGTTTGTACGGCATCATCCCTGTATCTCTGTAGCTTGCTACTGTCGCATCGCCGCCGCTGTACAGCCAAGATTGCCACGCTCGCATATCCATCGGCACCGCCGACAAAGCCTCCAGCATCAGTTGTTCGTGGTTGCCCAGCAGAGTTTGGTAGGGGCTTTGCTGGACAAAATCTAATACCTGAGCGCTTTTGGGGCCACGATCGATTAAGTCTCCCAAAAAATAGACGCGATCGTTCGAGCCGGGGGCAAGTGCCTCTAGCAGGGTCATTAAGCCGTCGTAATGCCCGTGTACGTCCCCGATAACAATGCGCCGGTGCTCCATTGTGTTTATCCGCTTCCCTGACTCAAAACCCCAATCTCTACCTTATAGCATTTGATTTTGCTGCTATTTGCCTCCCCTCTTTTACGGTGGAGGGGTGTCACCCATTATACTGCTTTGTATAGATGTCGTGTAAAGCTCGCCAGTCTCTGTTTGCGTAGCTACTGATAGAAACACAGGCAAGCTGTTAATTGTGCTTCTGCAACTGCTGTTACTGAGGCAAAGTTTTGAGTTATTTCACGGTGAGCCTGGTGCGTCAGGGATTAGCCGACCGATTAAGTCGAAAATAATCCTAGCTGACACACCCTAAAATACGATCGAGCCTTAACGATTGTCACTGAGTCAAAGCTTTGAGGAATGTCTGGAGCTCTGCCAAAAAACCTTTCTTTTTTACGGGTTTTGCAGGTGCGGTGGAGTCGGGATCTGGGCTTGGGAGAGAAGCGGCTAAAATCCGCTCTAAATCGTCTCCGACTGGTTTTTGGGCGGTTTCAGAAATTAGTTCGTATTCGTTGTTTGTTTCCAGCCACACTTGCCAGGATTGGGGGTAGCAGCGGAATAAAGCAGCACTGTCTAGGGGTCTGATGTAGTAGCAGGATTCGATTTTGCTGAGGAATCGATCGCGCAATTGGCGGCCGGCATAGCCTATACCTATGGTGGCAACATCTTCGAGGCGCGGGTTGAGTAGAATTACTGGGCGACCGGCCGCAGCTATGTAAAGTTGTTCGACTTGGGCCACTTCTACGGCTGCTGGATTGATCAGGAGAAAAAGTTGATCTTCCGGTGCTATTTTATCTTCAACAGAAGTGCGACTGCTGCCCAAATCAGTGACTTTAAAGGGTGTTTCTCCCCAGTCGCGGCGCGCGAGGGCGGCCGCACCGGTGTCGGGAAAAAACACTTTTACTCCGGGGTAGATTTCCTCAAATTCTGGGAGAAATTGTTCGGTGATAGACTGTGCTTGCAGGGCGATTTCGGGAAATACTAATTCGACTTGCAGTAGAGTTTTGCCGTCCGAGAGGGCGGCGGCGGTTGCAATGCGGGATTGGGCGATCGCCTCGTTGAGATCTTTTGGCAGTTGTGTCATTAATGTGATGGTTTTTACTGGAGTTTTTTCAATCTAATTTTACCGCATCAAGCGACAAAAGCTAACACTGACACAGGCGAGCCGGAACCTCCCAAAAAACGCAATATCCCGATAACTAAAGTGATGTTAATCGCCGATAACAAGTCGAGATTTGCTAGATTTTCCAGGACTATTCGCTGCTTTTCTAATACCAATTTGTTAACCGCAAAACTTTCATCTCGCCCGGTATCTACTCCGTGGGTGTCGGTTCCAATTCCGGCGATAGAGCGTTCTTCTAGCAAAAATTGAGTTGCTGCTTTGCCAAATCCGGGGAAGTGGCAAATTCCGTGTTCGTCTCGGTTAAAAAATGATCGCTCGTCATCCCATTTTTCTTGCCAGCCAGTATACAATAAAACTAGATTTCCCGGTTCTATAAGTTTGTGCTGCCGTTCCCAAGTCAATATATCATCAATTGTTAAAGTGTAGTCTGGATTCGCAAAACTTTGCTCTCGAATGTCGATCGCAATTGCAGGGGAAACTAGCGACTGCGGGCCATAACTATCAATGCTGGCCCCTGCGGCATAAAAGCTGTTGGGTGCGTTAATGTGAGTGCCGCTGTGTTCTCCCATTGAGAATTTTCGCAGGAAATAGCCGTGTTGTTCTATTTGAGAGACAGTTTCAAATTCTGTTGCTGGATCTCCGGGCCAGAGGGGAATGTTTGGGTGAATTGAATGGGTTAGGTCTACAATTTGGCTGTAGGCGATCGTTTTTAAGTTATTTGACTTAAAGTTGTTTGTCATCCGGTTAAATATATCTATTATTTATTAAACACAGTTGAGTTTTTGACTTTCTGCCAGCTCAATCTAAAATCTAAAATCTAAAATTCGATTAGTCGATCGAGGGTTGCTTCCATCACCTCCTTTGTTTGCCCGGACACCGTATACACCAAAGCTTCTCGATAAACTCTCCCGGCCGGGTGTACCGCACCGTTAGCAGCACCGCTAGAAACTGCAACCGCAGCGTGCCCGCAACGCACCGCTAAATCAATGGCTTGAGCTCGCAGCGCTAGTTGTTCTGCTTTCGAGCTATGTTGAGATTGTGGAAAATTCTGTTTTAGCCGATCGAGCTTTTGCTCTAGTTTTTGGCAAGCCGCCGTTATAAAAGGTGAATTCTTAGCAGTCGCCGCTGCTGCAATTACATCCAATCCTGCTCGAATACAGCCAAAAGTACCCGGAACAAAATTCAGTATATTTTTGGTGTCGTTTTCCGAAATCCAGCCGACAGGTTTAACTGAAATTATTTCCGATTCATGCAGCAACCAATTATCGAGAGTGGCTGTCACAGTATTAGTCGAGCTCATGGCATTTAACTGCATGATTTCGCTAAAAGCTATTTTACCCGATTCGCGTTCAATATTGGCAAAAGGCACTAAACCGAAAACAGCGCGAGCGTCAGGAAGTACCGCCGCTACAATAAACTTTTGAAACAATCCAAAACCTGTTACCCAAGGAACTTTTCCTGACAGTAAGTAGCCCGCTTTGGTGGGAGTTGCGGTGACGGCCGGATCGCCCGATCGCCTTAAATGCGAAAACCCAATACCCAAGCGTAACTCTTTTTGGGCGATCGCGGGCAAGAATCTGCTTTTTAGCAATTCATTGTCGCTGTTGGCAAGCATGGCAGTTGCGCTGTGGTGCTGAGTTTGCAGGAAAGACACAGCGCCGGAATATCGAGCCGTCAATTCCTGATATTGGTAAAATATCTCTGGTGCAATTTCCGCACCGCCCCATTTTTGGGGAACTCGTAACGCTAAGAGCGATCGATTTTCTAATCCAGCAACTGCTGTTTTCAGCGCTTCCGAGTCGCTGTCTATAATTTCCGCGTGGGGTGCAACGCACTTTTGTAGGTAAGTTTCTGTGCTGTTGATAATTTCTTGAGAATCCATTTTTTATAATTATTTTATAGCAGAGGTAGGGACACGGCAGTGCCATGTCCCTACTACTTGGTGGCGGGGTGTACTTCATAAACGCAGAATATGCCTTATTTTTCTTCAAATTCTTTTGGAGCGAGCCTAAAAGCCCGCTCCAAAACTAACTCATTTCCACACTTTCCAAGGAGCCTTCCCTTCATCCCAAAGCTCGTTTAAATACTTGTATTCTCGAAAAGTATCCATCGCAAAGAAAAAGCCGTCATGACGGTAAGCCATCAACTGTCCGTCTGCCGCCAAACGCTGCATCGGCTCTTGTTCTAAAATACAATCATCTCCCCCCAAATACTCAAACACCCGGCGGTTGAATATCATATATCCAACACTGATCCAGCCGTCGATTTGAGGTTTTTCAGAAAATTGAACTACGCGGCTATCGCTGTCTACATCCAAAATTCCAAAGCGAGAAATCGGGCGAAATGTAGTGACAGTTGCTAGCTTCCCGTGAGACTTGTGAAATTCGAGCAAGGCGTCAATATTGACATCAGCTACTCCATCGCCGTATGTCACCATGAAATTATCGCGATCGATATATTTTTCGATTCGTTTTACCCGCCCTCCTGTCATGCTTGCCGCGCCAGTTTCAGCCAGGGTAACATTAAAATCTTGTTCCAGATGTTCCTCGTGATAAGTGATGGCATTTTGGCGTCCCAGACAGATAGTAAAGTCATTGTTCATGGCTTCATAATTGAGGAAATATTCTTTAATCATGTTGCCGCGATAGCCCAAGCACACAATAAAGTTTTGGAAACCGTAGTGTGCATATATCTTCATGATGTGCCAAATAATTGGATGTCCCCCCACCTCAACTAAGGGTTTGGGACGAAATTCTGTTTCTTCTCTGAGACGAGTACCAAGACCACCTGCTAGGATAACTACTTGCATTTTGTCAGATTTTTAAAGATGATAAATTAATTTATCATCAATCATGAGGGATTTTTTCAAAGAATTATTAACATTTTCTCATAGTGAGTGAAGCTTTGTAAACCACAGAAATCACGAATTATTATAAATAATCGTAGGGTGATTGGGGGGCAGCGTGTATTTAGGAATAATCCTAGGGTGTTCTGTGCATACCATGTATTTAAATGCTGGGCGCAATTTCTAACTAACAGTAGGGTGGGTACTGCGGACAGTATATTTGAATACAGCGCAATTTCTAACTTACTAAGAGTCGATTAAGAAATAGACAAAAGAACAGCAAAAACCTATACTAAATATAAGAAAGACCTTCAACAGCAATGAAAAATCAACTCTATCGCCTAAAAAAGTTTTTAGGTATCCTGTGTGCGATCGCCTCAATAACAGTCTTCTTCCACTCGGCAATACCTGGTGTTTACGCCACGGTTTTAGCACCGGAACTCTCAACTATACCACAAAGCACCGTAGCTTTTTTGCCCAACATACCGGGCGGCGGATTAGACTCTCACGAAGCAGCAGGAGGACACACTTTAGAGAGACACGTTGGCAAAACAGAAGCACAACTAGCACAGCGACTCGCCAGCGAAACGAGAATTTCTGCCGCATCTTCTTTTACTGATAGTTCCGTCGCCGAAGCGGCTATTGCAGAAGCAATGAACAGAAATCAAAGTGCGATCGACTCCTGGGTGAAAAGTCGAGGCAATCGTTATACGATCGACTACAATGCCAACAGAATAATTGGCATTACTCTGCGTCGCCGCGCATCGAAAGCAACTTCAGCATCTCGCCTGAAAATCGTCCTCCAGCGCAGCGCCAAATTACCTCCCGGATACTTTATTCTCAGCGCCTATCCCGAATGATAAATCACTTTCCTCATTTAACCCAATTTTTCAGTTCCTACTTTCACCAAGACTGGCCGTTAGAAGCTGACACTCCCAGCGATGTAGTGAACAACTACCGCAGCAGCGAATCGCCCGCAAGTGTTGAAGCTGCATCGCAAGAACTCAGCAAACTGCTAGAAATGCCGATCGCCTCAGCCGATTTAGAAACATTCATCCTCGATAAATTAGGGTGTTACTACGATCCAAAATACGAAAATCAAACAATCCGAGAGTGGTTGGAATCGGTGCAAAAATCTTTGAATAATCCCAGCTAAAATCTATATATTTGTAGGGACACGGCAGTGCCGTGTCCTCTATATAATTCCGATGCAACCTAAAACGATATCACTTGCTAACCGTCAATAAGTAGCCTTCGTGGACGTTAAAATTAGAGATAACATAAGTCAAGCTGCCACTACTTACCGACAAACTTTCTTCTTTAACGGTGACAAGCTGTGGCACTGCTCCTTCTTGATTGTTGGGAATTTTTTCTAATTTTAGAGTTATTTTCTGGCCCTTTTGAATACCTAGCTGCTCCAAATTTCCGAGGCTTAATGTTACCGTTGTTGCTGAGGAAAAATTGGGATCGAAATAACCTAAAAGTATCTGTGCTTTACCTTCAGGATTTGACTTGCTGGCTAAAGCGACAAGGCGATTGTTATTTGACCAACTCCGCACCCGCGAATTAACCCCGTCAGCATAAGCTTTGTAAGTCCACCAAGCTGCTCTTGGCTCAAAAGTGTTAGGCGTGACCATCCCACTCAGCGTATTGTTGAAGCAATTACTAACTTTATTTGGCCCTTTACTCTCCCAACAAGCTCTGCAAGCACCGTCAGCTTTTGCATACTCTAAGTTATACAAATAACCTAAGATTTCCCCCGGCTGGTACTGCGCTAAGTTCCCGACAATTTCGTTGACGTAAATTTTTTGCAAGTTCAGTTCTTTGTAAGAGGGACTTTGCTGAAAATTACGTTTAGCATCAATTACATGGTCGTCAACAAATAAGATCATGGTATCGTTAAGTTCGTGCCAAGCTAGGAAATTTACTTCCAGTTTGTTCGCTTTGCAGTAATCCAAAAAAGCGGCGAGATATCCTTTGTTGTAGTTGGTAATGCTCGGCCCGCCAATCATTGCTGCCGGCCCCAATTCTTGTCGCAAAATTTTGTAAGCTCTTTTGTAGGTTTCAAAGAATTGTTCTCTGCTTCCATTCCAAAACGGATTTTTTAAATCTGGTTCATTCCATACATCCCAAATAATTTTCTTGCCTTTATTTTGCTGGGCTAACTGTCGGATGAATGCTTCCCACGCGGGGTAGTTTTGATAGGGCCAGCCGTTGGGATTGCTACCGTAGCCCCACAAGTCGCTGACTACTAACTGAAACTCCGCTCCGCTAGCGATTACGCGATCGTAAATATCGAGTCTCCCGGCCCGCCAAAGTTTCGGCTGCAAGGGTTTGATCGAGCTCTCCGGCGGTTTCGCGGTGTCGATTCCATGCAGGATGCCACTCATGGAAATTGTACCGGTGGCTGGCTGTCCAAAATCTACTGTAACGTTCGATCGCAGTTGGGCGATCGCTCTTGGCTGTCCCAAATAGGCTATTAACAGAACCGTGACAATAGCTAAACACATTGGCAGCAGTTTATTAATACGTGGGAACTTGAATGTAAATTGCATATCTTTTGTTTGGTTGATGTTTTGTGGAATGGGCCGGATAGCCCGTTCCTAAGAAGGCTGCAAGAGATCAATTTTAACGAACAGATGAAAACACTTCCAAACCCTGTATTGATTCTATCACTTGTTGCCACGATCGGGAGTTGATCAGCTCGTTGGTATCGAAATTAACTCCTTTTTCCGCAGCAAAAATACCAAAATTTTTCACCCAATCAAAGATAGTTTCTGTGGTAAAATAAGGCGTGCAGGCCCAAGCAGATTGCAAATTATTCACCATCTCGGACATATCTCCCCGATCGTAAGCCTCCCAAGCTTTCCACACTAAATAATAGTATCTCACCAGGCTATCCACTTGCTGTACCTGCTTTTTGAGTTTCGGACTAATAGATAAACTGTCGCTCTCACCGTCACTTACCAATGCCTGTTCAATTATTTCTCCATATTCCCGAAGCATCCGTTCTTCTTTGAATAGTTCTTGGGCTCGCGCTTTGCATGCTTGTCCTGCAAGTCGGCGCAATTCCGGATTTTTTGCCCATATTTCCACCGTTTGTACCAACTCTTTTACTGTTCCTTCTGGGTCGATTGTAGGATCGGGGAGCAACTTTCCCGTATCTCCCAGTTCTTCAGGAATCCCGCTGACTGCTGTGGCAATTACGGGCAATCCTTTCGCCATTGCTTCCATAATTGCTAGCGGCATTCCCTCAGCTTGGGAAGATAAAATAAAGATGTCGCTGGCGTCGAGCCAATCGGCAATATCCCAGCGCTGTCCTAAGAATTTAACCTGTTCTTCTACTCCCAATTTGCTCACAGTTGCTCTTAATTCAGGTTCCATATTGTCGTGAGTAGTAGACCCAGGGCCGGCCCAAACAAAGTAAATTTGGGACCAAATTGGACGATTTTTTAATTGGGCGATCGCCTGCAATTGATACTGATATCCTTTGATTGGAGTCAATCTCGCCGCCGTAAAACAAACGATAGCATTTTCTGGGATTCCTTGTTCTTGACGCAGGCGTTGGCGAGTGGAAAGATTCGGTGGCTCAAAATAACTATTTGGTCTGCCATAATAGATTACTTTTCCTCGTTCTAAATGCGCTTTAAATAGGCTTTGGAACAAGTTTAAATTCTCGTGGGAAACTGCTACCGCTGCTTTGGCTACGATGTACTGGTAGGCAACTGCATCGAAATAGGGGATTTGATCGCCGCGATCGAAGGTTTCATAATTGCGATTGATATAACCCAGACTGATTATGTACGGTATATTTTGCTCGATCGCAACTTTTTTAGCTGCAAAGTTAGCCATCGGCCAGCCGTCACTAAATATAATTAAATCCGGTCGAGCCTGGGAGTAAATCTTTTGAGCATCATCCAAATTGTAAGCAATTCGCAAAAACTCTTTCATCGTGTCGAACTCTAGCCAAATATGTTCGATACCTAGCTGTTTTTGTTCGGTAATTAAAGGGTTAGAAGCTTGACTTTGAACGCTGGTAACTCGGTAGCCATCCGCAGCTAATTTACACATCAGCGAGTGGTTAAACTGAGCCAAACCGCCGACTCCTGAGTCTTCTGTGTACAGGAGTACGTGCTTTGTTGACCGCCGAGAAGCTGAAGTGGAAGCCGATTGAAACTGATAAGGATTATTCGCTGCGATCGCCACTATGTCTTGCCATTCCTGTAAATTGGTTAAGGCATAGGCATCAAAGTTGTAGCCGTACTGTTCCGAAACCCCCTTAAAAGTTTCCAGCCAATTAAAAACAGTTTCAGTGCCTGTCAAATGAGTGTAATACAGAGATTTTTCCAGACTTTCGACCATTTGTGCCAAATATCCGTCGCGGTACATCCGCCATGCTATCCATACGAAACACTTGTAACGTTCCGCGCGTTTCAAGTCACGGATGTGCTGAGGTAAGTCTGGCCGAGCAAAAAATTGCTCCATCAAAATCTCGGTATTTTTCATTAATTTGGAGCCGTTAGACATGATATTGCTGTCGTGCTGACGATAGCAGGTTAATATCTCTTTTAACCAAACTGACTTGCAGCCTTTTAAACCTAAACGTAGCACAAAATCTAAATCTTCGGTTGGCGGCAAGCGATGATCGAAACCCCCCAAGCGTTCCCACCACTCTCGCCGCAGCATCATGGCGCTGGGACGCACGGATTTGTAGAAAACAAAAGCTTCTAAATCTAATTTGGGTTCTTCTTCCCAAGGCGTGACTCCATAGATGCCTTCGTCGTTTTTTCCAACGATAACCCAACCTGTTTGCACCATATCTAATGTGGGGTCAGCGTCAAAGCAAGCTACTTGTTTTTCTAGTTTTTCTGGTAAGAAGAAGTCGTCAGCATCTAGAAAAGCTAAAAATTCCCCTTGTGCTAACTTACAAGCACGATTTCGAGCAATTGCTGCTCCTTGGTTATCTTGATAGATGTATTGAATTACATCGAGGTAAGGTGACAAAACTTGTCGAGTGTTGTCAGTTGAGCCGTCGTCTACGACGATAATTTCCCAGTTTTGATAAGTCTGGGTGAGAACACTCTCTACGGCTCTGACAATGTAGCGCTCGCAGTTGTAAGCCGGGATGATGACACTGACGCGAACTTTTTTGGGAGTAATAATACTAGCCATTAACTGTTTCCATTCTGGTAATTTTCGGAGAGAAATTGCATCGATATTGCGGCCGTAGGTCTTAGCAATTTCAGTTATGCGCTTTACCCAATCTGCTATAGTTGCTGTCAGGGAGTACGGGGTATAATTCAAAGATTTTTGCAAATAGTCAGTCATTTCTGCCGGATAGCCGCTGTAGTAAAGTTGCCACGCCATCCATGTCAGAGCTTCATAAAAAGCCTGCTTTTCTAATTGGCGGATGTCCTCTGGCAAGTCGGCTCTACTGAAGAAACTTTGCTTTAATTTAATACAAAGGTTGGCCTGTTTTAGCGCTCTCTGGATGGACACATTTTGCCCGTGCTGGCGGTAGCATACTGTCACTTGAGGCAACCAAGCAGCTTCGCAACCAGATAGTGCTAAACGCAAGATTAAGTCGGCATCATCTACTGAATCATACTGAGAATCAAAGCCACCGACTCGTTCCAGCCACTGCCGCGAAAACATCATGGCGCTGGGAAGTAGGGGCAGATAAACAATCCAGGTTTTTAAGTCTAGCTGAGGCAAGTATTCCCAGGGTGTTACATCGAAAATACTTTCGCCTTGCTCTTTAACCATTCGCCAGCCACTATTAACAATTCCTAGTGATGGCTGAGCGTCAAATAACGCAACTTGTCCAGCTAACTTATCTGACAGTAAAAAGTCATCTTGATCTAAAAAAGCAATTAATTCACCTCGGGATTCCTGAATTCCTCGGTTGCGAGCGGCAGCTACTCCTTGGTTTTCCTGATAAACATAGCAAATTTTGTCAAAATAAGGCTGCAATGCTTGGCGGGTGTCGTCGCTTGAGCCGTCGTCTACGACGATAATTTCCCAGTTTTTATAGGTTTGGCTGATGACGCTTTCTACCGCTTGGGCGATGTAGCGATCGCCATTATATGCTGGAATAATTACACTTACTCGCGGTGCCGGATTTGGTATTGACATGAATTATATCGGGGATAAGGAAGGGTTCGGCAACGGATTCTGGAACGGATGTAAGGAATGTAACGGAGGTCAGGCAGAAGGCAGATGCAATTCTACTGCTGACAGCAATCCGAATTTGAAATGTCAATCTGGTCTTTTAGCGTGCATAAAATACAGATTCAATACCCTGTACTTCCTCGACTAATTGTTGCCATTGTACTGAATTAATGAGAGAATATGTATCTAAATTATGCCCTTTAGCTAACGAAAAATTGCCAAAATATTCTACCCAGTTTAAGAGCGTTTCTGTACTTAAAAAAGGTGTGTACTTCAAAGATTTTTGAAGCGACTTCTGCATTCCGCTTAGATCTTCTTGATAGTAAGCCTGCCAAGCATTCCATACTAAAGAGCTGTAGTTGACCAGGCTTTCTATTTTCGCCATTGACCTCTGCACCTCTTTTCGAGTAGCAAATGGATCTGTTTGGCGATCACAAAGTAAAGCTTTTTCGATCGCCTCAATCGACTCTGCCAACATCCGTTCCTCTTTAAACACTTTCTCGGCTCGCTGCTTGCAAGCTTTACCGATTTGATGCCGTAATTCTGGATCCATTGCCCAAGCTTCTACAGTTTCCGCCAATTCCCTCGCGGTTCCCTCTGGATCGGTATTCGGATCTGGCAACAATTTCCCAGTCTCGCCAAGCCCTTCAGGAATGCCGCCCACAGCCGTTGCAACTACCGGCAATCCCTTAGCCATCGCTTCCATAACTGCAAGAGAAGGCGCTGCATCTGCTAGAGAAGTCAAAATGAATATGTCGCTAGCATCCAGCCAATCTAGGATATCCCAGCGCTGTCCGATCGCCTTCACGCGATCGCTCACCCCTAACTCTTTAATAGTTTCCCTCAATTCTATTTCTACATTGTCAGCGCTTCCCTCACCAGTTCCTGCCCACACAAAATACAGTTTAGACCACACAGGAGACTGCTGCAACTGCTTGATTGCTTCGATCTGATATCGATGCCCTTTAATCGATGCCAATCGAGCAGATGTGAAACAGACAATCGCATCTTCTGGAATTTCTATTTCTTGTCGCAGGCGTTGACGAACCCCAGGATTAGGAGGTGCAAAATATTTGGGAGAACGCCCCAAGTAAATCACTTGTCCTCGCTCTTTTGGCAACTTGAAATGTTGGCACAATAAATTCAAATGTTCGTAAGCGCCAACAATCAAGGCTCTAGCTTGCAGGCAGTGGTAGAGCACTCCTTCTACATAAGGCACTACATCCCCGCAGGCAAAAGTTGCGTGTTCTGGCATAACTAAGCCGATCACTATCATGTATGGTATTCCCATTTCAATAACTACCTGTTTAGCTGCAAAATTGGAAAATGGCCAACCATCGCTAAAAATAATCATATCCGGTTGATTGCTAGCAAAAAGCTCTCGTGCATCCTGAGTATTTCTTAACACCCGCTGTAAATCTTTATGACCGCTAAAATCTAGCCACAAATGCTCTATACCTAACTCTCGTTCTCGCTCAACCAAGGGGCTAGAATGTTTGGTTTGCACGCAAGTGACTCGATAGCCTAATAGGGCTAACTGACAAAGAATGGCATGATTGTATTGCGCTAATCCTCCTACGCCCGGATCGTCCGTGTTGTAAAGTAGAATGTGCGCTTGCGCTTTTGAATGTGTGGGAATAGAACTCTGTTGAGATTGGGGTGGATTAGTCATTACCATCAAAACAATCTCTTGCCATTCCGGTAACTTACTCAGCGAATAAGCGTCAAAGTTCTCACCATATTCTTCAGAAGCCATCTGAAAACTTTCTAGCCAATTCAAAACTGTTTTTGTGGGCGAAAAAGGCGTATATTGCAATGACTCTTCTAAACACTGGGCCATCTCTGTTAGATGACCGTCGCGATACATCCGCCATGCCAGCCACTTTAAGCATTGATAGCGTTCCCGGTTTTTTAATTGCCGGATTGACTGAGGTAAATCTGGTCGCTCGAAGAATTTTTTCATCACAATTTCTATATTCTTCATTAGGCGAGAACCGCTTGACATGAGATTAGAATTGTGCTGGCGATAACAGGTAAGTGTCTCTTCTAACCAAACTGTTTTGCACCCCTTTAAAGCTAAACGCAAGGCAAAGTCTAAATCTTCTGCTAGTGGAAACTGAGAATCGAAACCGCCCAATTTTTCCCACCAGGTTCGGCGCAGGATCATTGCACTCGGTCGTACGCATTTATATAGAATAAAGCTTTCTAAGTCTAATTTAGACGCTTGCTGCCAAGGCTTGACAGCAGAAATCTCTCGCCCGGTTTCATCGACGATCACCCAACCTGTTTGCACCATATCTAAGGTGGGGTCAGCGTCAAAGCAAGCTAGTTGTTTCTCTAGCTTGGATGGTAGGAAATAATCATCGGCATCTAGAAAAGCTAAAAACTTGCCGTGGGCTAGTTCGCAAGCACGATTCCGGGCTACCCCGACTCCTTGGTTTTCTTGATAAATGTAGCGAATTCTGTCAAAATAAGGCTGCAATACTTGCTGCGTGCGATCTGTCGAACCGTCGTCTACAACTATAATCTCCAAATTAGTAAAAGTTTGAGCTAGGACGCTTTCAATCGCTTGCACGATGTAGCGATCGCCATTATATGCTGGTATAATTACGCTAATAAGCGGTGTTCGATTGACTATTGACATTATTTAGCTCGCTATTACCTATTATTGTCTAGTTTATATTAAGGTTGCTGACATTTAGCACTATTTATAGGCCCATCGGCAGATGTATTTACTTGAAATTGAAGTTTGACAAGTTGTACCATACAATAATACATAGAATTATTACTCAACAGGAACGCAGGAAGTGAATTCAGAAACAGCAGCGGTTGATTTTCAACAACAGGCAGAAGTCTATTTGGCTTTAGGGAAGTTGGATGAGGCGATCGCACTTTGCCAGCAAATTTTGGCATCGCACCCCAATTCCGCCAAGACTTGCAAGACCTTGGGGAAAGCGCTGCAAGCTCAGGGTAAACTAGAAGACGCAAGGTATTGGTATAAAGTTGCGATCGCCCTGCAACCCGATTTTGCCGAAGCTTTTGCTAACCTCGGCACTCTCTGCGCTACTTTGGAACATTGGCAAGAGGCGATCGCCTGTTACCAAAAAGCCATCTCCCTGCAACCAAACTTTGCAGGATTTTACCGTAATTTGAGCCGGATATTTACCCAAGTCGGTCAAGCTGAAGAAGCAGCAGACTGTTGGTATCAAGCACTCCTTGTGGAACCAATAGAAATAGCAGAAGAATATCTAGACTTGGGTAATACTTTGCTTGCCCAAAACAAGGTAGAAAAAGCGCTAGTTTGTTACCACCGCACGATTTATTTAAACCCGAGCTTTTGTGAAGCTTATTGCAAAATAGCCGAAGCTGCTAGCGAGCTAAAGCAGTGGAATGAAGCTATTGTTCACTACCGCAAAGCAATTCAACTCCAGCCGGATATTTCAGAGTTTTATTACAAATTAGGCAATGTTTTGCAAGCGAGCGAACTCTGGCGCGAAGCGGAGGCTGCCTACCGGGAAAGTATTGAGTTAAATCCCAATTCTTTTTGGTCATACTACAACTTAGGCAGCGTTATGCTCAAGTTAGGAAAATGGCAAGAAGCCGCGAGATGTTATCGCACAAGTGTTGAAATAAATCCGAATTTTTCTGGATCTTACTACAGCCTCGGTGCAGCTTGCGATCGATTAGAACAATGGTCAGAATCCGTTGCAGCTTACCAGCGCGCTACTGAATTAGATGCGAATTTTTTCTCAGCTTTTCACCAGTTAGGAGATGCTCTTGTTAAGCTAGAAAGATGGTCGGAAGCTGAGGCTGCATACGAACGGGCGATCGCACTAAATGCGGATTTATTTTGGTCTCATTATAACTTAGCTTTGACTTTAGTTAAACTTCAAAAGTTTGAAGCCGCAACACTCGCTTATCGGCGGGCGATCGCACTCAATCCAGAATTCTCTTGGACTTACCACAATTTAGGAGAAGCGCTGTTAAAAACTCAACAGTGGAAAGCCGCAGCTACCGCTTACCAACGTGCTATTGAACTTAATCCCCATATTTCTTGGTCTTATTACAATTTAGGCGATGCTTTGAGTGGAAATCACGCATGGAACGATGCTGTTTCCGCCTACCTTTGTGCGCTTAAAATCGAGCCGTCTCTACCGGAAATTTACATAAAGTTAGGTAAGGCTCTCATTAAAAGAACTCCGGTAGATGCAGATGTAGCAACTAGCTACTATCACCACCAAACGCAGCCGCAGCACGCTCCTGAATTTTACTGCGGAATCGCCCAAAAGTTGGCTGAGAGCGATCGGCTTAACGAAGCCATCATGTTGTACTTGATGGTATTAGAGATTAGACCAAAAGATCCAGAAATATCCCAAAAATTAGAGGGGATTTTAGAAAAACAGCGTCAAACAGGGAAATCTACTCTATTATTAGAGTTAGAGGCTAAGGATATTCGCGATCGCTATATCGCCAGAGTCGCCAAAGGCAAGACTTTTGCAGAAGTCGGCGGCTTGTGGGGAACTGTCAGCGAAAAAGTATCTGTAGCTAGCAAATACGGTGCAGTTTCTCTGACAATGATTGATGCCATGCCGGCATCCCTCCAGTGGTGGCAAGATTTTCACGATCGCATGACAAGTTTAAATATTGCTAATTATCACTGTATCAATCAAGATATCACTCAGATTCAGCTTACAGACATTGGCGAGCCTTACGATGTAGTTCACTGTGCAGGAGTTTTGTACCATCACCCGCATCCGTTGCAGATTTTAGTTGCTTTGCGTCAGATAACTCGCGAGCATTTAATTTTCACTTCAGCTATTACTCAAGAAGTGATAGAAAATGAGTTGGGACGCTATCAAATTCCCGCTTCGGGAGTAATGTTTGTTCCCGCTTTGGACGACGCAGAACGAGCTATTTTAACAGCTTATTGGCGACCATACATCAACAATAACCAACTTATAGGGATAACTGAGAAAGCAGTTTTTGACATGAACGATTTTGCGCCTTGTTGGTGGCTACCTACAGCTACTGCTTTAGAATCTATGTGCAAAGTCGCGGGATTTAAAGTTTTAGACAAAGGATTGACTTGGAACAATAATGCTTTGACTCTGCTGCTGGGGATTTGAGGGTTTGTAAACGAACAATAACTGGACTTGCTTGTGAACAAACGGCTAAACACCCGGTTTCGGACCGGATTTATCGTTTTATTTACCCAATATTCCTACTAGAAACCGGGTGTTTTCCGTAAGTCCTAAATAAAATAGCTGCCAACATTTTTTGTGAAGAAAACAGGAACTGGGAAATAATCAATGAACAATCAGCAACCAGGGACGCCGTTAGGAAACATTTTAGTAGTAGACGATACTGCAGAAAACCTGCGTCTGTTGTCTACCATGTTGACTCAAAGGGGGTACACCCCCCGCTGCGTGATTAACGGAAAAATGGCTTTGAGAGCCTGCAATTCTAATCCACCTGATTTAATTTTGCTCGACATAATGATGCCGGAAATGAACGGTTATGAAGTTTGTCAGCACTTGAAATTAGAGCCTAAAACTCGCGAAATTCCGGTTATTTTTATCAGCGCTAAAGATGAAGTTTTCGACAAAGTAAACGCATTTGCTGTGGGAGCAGTTGACTATATCAGCAAGCCATTTCAGTTTGAAGAAGTGCTCGCCCGCATCGAAAGTCACCTCAGCCTGCGGAATTTACAAAAGCAGCTAAAAGAACAAAATGTGCTGTTGCAAGAAGAAATCACCAGCCGCTTAGCCGTAGAAAAAACTCTTCAGGAAAAAAACCAAATCCTCCAACAAGAAATTAGCACCCGTCGCGCCGTTGAAAAAGCCCTCCAAGAGCAAAATTTGGTACTCCAACAAGAGATATCGAACCGCCAGCGCGCCGAATCGGCTCTATTAAAATCTAACCAAGAATTGGCGCGTTCAAATGCGGAACTAGAACAATTTGCTTATGTGGCTTCTCATGACTTGCAAGCGCCTTTAGCAACCATTGCCAGTTACGCTCAACTTTTAGAAAAACGCTACAAAGATCAACTCGATAGCCAAGGTAGTAAGTTTATCGGCAATATCGTTCACGGCTGCACCAGAATGCAAACTTTAATTGACGATTTACTCGAATATTCACGAGTTGGCCGGAGCCGGAAACCTTTTGAACTGACAGATTGCAATTACGCAGTCGAGCAAGCACTCGCGAACCTGCAAGGGGCGATCCGCCAGACTCAAGCCATTGTCACCTACAGCGAATTACCAGCGGTAATGGGGGATATTTCTCAGCTCGTACAGCTCTTTCAAAATTTAGTCGGCAATGCGATTAAATATCGCCACGATGCACCGCCTGTGGTTCATATTACCGCTTGCAGACAGGAGGAAAACTGGTTAATTTCTGTCTCAGATAATGGAATTGGGATTGCTCCCCAGCATCAAAAACGTATCTTTCAAATTTTCCAGCGCTTGCATACTCAAAGAGAATATTCGGGGACAGGTATTGGTTTAGCAATTTGTCAAAAAATTGTGGAACTTCATGGGGGATGTATCTGGGTGGAATCGGAACCAGAGCAAGGTTCAACTTTTTACTTTACTCTCCCTTAATTGAGACATAATTTTGACCAAAAGTATAAGCTATAAGCGAGGCAAAATTAAATAGTTTCTATATTAGAAATCCTCATCTAGAAGATATAATTGAGAAGTTAATACTATTTAAGAAAGCAGATGAAAACATTAAATAATTGGGAAGGAATGGGACGAGCGTGGTGGGGGGATGGGCTACAGTTGCATTCTTTTTGTTAAGTGGTATAAATAATCAGTTATAATAAAAAATATTTTCCGTTGACAGTCTAGTTGGTGCGTGATAAAATTTTAATGATTAAACAAAAATTTTGTAGCGCTTGCTTACCCTCCCGAATCGGACGCTCGATGTATGTGTGCGTGCAATTGAATGACTGCCCTGAAAATAAAAGGTAAAATTAAAGTTATTTTAATATTTTATTGATTAATAAATATTATGAAAGCAGTTTTTAACTTAACTGTGCCTCCTATCTGCTTAAAAGTTCTGTTAGTAGAAGACAACCCTCATGAAGCTGAGCTGATTGAAGATTTGCTGTCAGAAATAGGCGGCGCGCAGCGTATAGTGCTGACGAAAGTAGAGCGCCTCAGCGAAGCGCAGCAGCGATTGAATCAAGAAACTTTTGACATAATTTTATTAGACCTTTCACTGCCAGATAGTCTGGGAATCGAGACGGTGGCTCGGGTACAAGAGTACGGGGTAAATGTGCCGATCGTAGTTCTGACCGCCCAAAACGACGAAGAGCTTGCCCTGCGGTTGATTTCGGTCGGCGTACAGGATTATTTGGTAAAAAGAAAAATAGATAGCGAACTGTTAATTCGATCGCTCCGTTACGCCATAGAACGCCAGAACAGTCAAGATGCTTTGCGAAAAAGTGAAGAAAAATATCGCTCGGTGGTGGAAAATTCCCTGATCGGCATTGCCATCATCGCTCCAATTATTGACAGGGAAATTCCTCTAAATTGCCACTGGATAGAAGTTAACGATGCCCTGTGCAATTTGCTGGGCTATGAGCGCTACGAACTCGTGCAAAAGAATTGGCTAGAGTTGACTCATCCAGAGGATTTGGAGGCTAATTGTGAAAATTTTTCTCAGATGTTAGCAGGTAGGAGCGAGGGTTACATCTTAGACAAAAGGTGGCTCAAAAAAGACGGCGAAATAGTTTACACGCGAGTTTCTCTGCGCTGCATCCGCCGCCTGGACGGGTCTATCGACCGGATCATCGAAGTAGTGTTGGACGTGAGCGATCGCTACCGCTACGAAGCCAAACTGAAAGCGTCAGAAAATTTTTTAAACCACACCATAAATGCTACGCCCGACCCCATTTTTGTCAAAGACGAGCAACACCGCTGGATGATATTAAATGATGCTTTTTGTCAGTTTGTCGGGAAATCGCGGCAAGAACTGCTCGGTAAATCAGATTATGACTTTTTTCCCAAATCAGAGGCTGCTGTTTTTTGGACAAAAGATGAAGAAGTATTGAGAACGGGTGTCTGCTTGGAAACAGAAGAAAAATTTACAGACACTGCCGGGAGAGAACACATAATTTCTACAAAAAAAAGCGTCTTCAAAATAGCAGACGGCAGTAAAGTAATAGTGGGTACAATTAGAGATTTTACGGAATACAGACAGCAACAAAAAGCCCTGGAACAAAGCGAAGCTCGCTTTCAAAAATTGGTAGCTAACATACCGGGAACAATTTATCAATTACGAAGGTCAGCAACTGGAAAAATGTCTTTCCCCTACGTCTCTTCAGGCAGCCGCCAACTGTACGAATTAGAAGCAGAAGCAATCGAGCAAAATGCGGAACTGATTTTCAGCGGAATTCACGCAGACGATTTCTTAGATTTAGAATCATCGATCGAAATTTCTGCCGCTACCTTGGAACCTTGGCAGCAGCAGTGGCGACAGACTTTGCCATCTGGAAAAGTTAAGTGGCTGCAAGGAGCGGCGAGACCGGAAAGGCTGAATAATGAAAGCAAATCTGGCAGCGAAGGCGATATTCTCTGGGACGGTTTAGTGATGGATATCACTGAATTAAAGCAAGCCCAAACAGAGCGCGATCACTTTTTTACCATCTCCTTAGACTTGCTTTGTATTGTAGGCTTTGATGGCTATTTTAGACGATTTAACCCTGCTTGGTCAACGGTTCTAGGCTACAGTAGTGCTGAGCTTTTTGCCAAGCCGATGATCGAATTTGTTCATCCAGACGATCGAAAAGCTACCGCAGCCGAAGGAGCCAAACTAATAGCAGGTACCTCCAGTATCTCCTTTGAAAACCGCTATCTCTGCAAAGATGGTTCTTACAAATGCTTCCTGTGGACATCCTCGCCATTTAGTGAAGAAAGTTTAATCTACTCAGTCGGGCACGACATTACCTCTCGCAAACAAGCAGAGTCCCAACTCCAGCGACAAGCAGTAGCAATGGCCGCTGCGTATGACGGAATCGCCATTTTTAATACTAATAAAGAATGTATTTATTCCAACGACGCTTATCTCAAAATGTACGGCTTGGCTAGCACTAGCGAACTGTATGGGAAGAAATGGAAAATGCTCTACAGCAAAGCAGAAAATCTATTTTTTGAACTACAAATAATGCCAATGCTCATGCAAAAAGGGTACTGCAATATAGAAGCTAGCGGTCAGCGCCGGGACGGTAGTAAGTTCCCTCAAGAATTGTCGCTGACAAGGCTTGTCGGTGGCGAAATCATTTCTATAGTGCGCGATATCACTAATAGAAAACAGGTAGAATCAGCCCTGCGAGCGAGCCAGCGTCGCTACCAAACTTTAGCAGAAGCATCGCCAGTTTGCATATTCCATACAGACACCTTGGGAAATTGCCTTTATGTGAATCAACGGTGGAGCGAAATCACGGGATTAAACCCAGAATTAGCCGCCCAAAATGGCTGGATGAATGCCCTACATCCCGATGATACGGAGCGGGTAAAAAATGAATGGCATCAAGCAATTATTGAGAAAATTCCTTTTAAATCAGAATACCGCTTTCAGCATCCAGACGGTCGTGTAATTTGGGTGATCGGTCAGGCAATTGCAGAAATCGGAGACAAGCAGGAAATTAAAGGCTATATCGGAACTATTACTGATATTAGCGATCGCAAACAAGCAGAATTAGATTTGCTGCGAGTTACTCAAGCGGTAGAAAGCACCAGCGATGCGATCGGCATTGCTGACTTGACAGGGCGATCGCTCTACCACAATCAAGCCTTTGTTCAACAGTACGGCTACACCGCAGAAGAACTAAACACAGCAGGCGGATTAACAGCAATTTACCCCCAAACTAAAGTGCTGCTAGAAATGTTTAAAACGATCCGTAAAGGCAAATCTTGGCAAGGCGAACTCAAAATCAACACTAAAAACAACGAACTGGTAACAACTTTATTTCGCGCCGACGGCATTAAAGATGAAAGTGGTCATTTAATCGGGTTAGTGGGAGTAATTACCGACATCACCGAACGCAAACAAGCCGAGATAGCGCTGTTGCAGCAATTAAGGCGAGAACGGCTGGTAGTTGCCATGCTCGATCGCATTCGCTCCTCCCTCAATTTAGAAGAAATCCTCACCGCTGCTGTCGAACAAGTGCGGCAATTTTTGCAAACAGACCGCACAGTTATTTACCGCTTTAATCCCGACTGGAGCGGCGTTGTAGTTGTGGAATCCGTGGCCCACAATCGAATTTCGCTGCGAGACTTTACCAATATTGACGGCTGTTTTAAAGAGAGATTTGTTGAGATTTACCAGCAAGGCTCTATTCGAGCTATGGAAGATATTTACCGGGAAAATCTGACGGAATGTCACATGAAGTTTCTCGAAGGATTTGAAGTAAAAGCTAACTTAATAGTGCCGATTTTAAAAGCACGAGAAAGCATTTCCCAGACCGAACAGACTGCAGAAAATAACCTCTGGGGACTGCTAATCGCCCAAGATTGCACGGGCCCCCGTCCCTGGGATTCCTCAGAAATAGAATCCCTCCGGCAATTGTGCGTGCAATTGGCGATCGCGATCCAGCAATCCACGCTATTTCAACAAGCACAAACCGAAATTGCCGATCGCAAACTTGCAGAATCTGCCCTCCAACAAGCCGCATTAGTCGCAGAAAGCGCCAACCGCGCCAAAAGCGAATTTCTTGCCAATATGAGCCACGAACTACGCACGCCTTTAAACGGCGTTTTAGGTTACGCTCAAATCCTCAAAACCGACAAAGACTTAAACTCAGATCACCAAGAAAGTCTCAGCAATATTCAACAGTGCGGTCAACACCTGCTGATGTTAATCGACGATGTTTTAGATCTTTCCAAAATTGAAGCTAGAAAAATGGAACTCTACCCGGAAGAGTTGAATTTTCTAAATTTCACGAAAAACATTGCTGATCTCTTTCAGATGCGGGCCTCTCAAAAAGAAATTTTATTCCATTATGAACAAGTCTCTCCCCTGCCTAGCTGCGTTCGTGTAGATCCAAAAAGATTGCGCCAAATTCTCATAAATTTACTCAGCAATGCCGTTAAATTTACTAACAGCGGCGGTGTGACTTTCAAAGTCGGCTATGTCGGCACCGGGGCCTGGAGTCTAGGGCAAGGAGAAAATTATGAACTCTCGACTTTGAGTTCGGAACTCAAAGAAAATTATATGCGCTTTGCCCACAATCCTATCGCAGCAAAACACGCTTTAAAAATCCGCTTTCAAGTGGAGGATACCGGCACTGGAATAGAGCGAAGCAAGTTAGAAGAAATATTTTTGCCTTTCCACCAAGTAGGAGGCAATACATTTGTTGAAGGTACAGGTCTCGGACTCTCGATTAGCCAAAAATTAGCGAAACTAATGGGTACCGAAATTCGCGTCCACAGCACTTTGGGAAAAGGCAGCACTTTTTGGGTGGATTTAGAATTGCCAGCAGCTAAACGGTACTTGGAGGTGTCTCCTTTGCAGGAAAAACGCTGGATTGTCGGTTTTATCGGCAATAAGCGGAAAGTGCTAATCGTGGATGACAATCCACTAAATCGCGATTTGTTATGCAGGCTACTGCGGCGTTTGGGATTTGAGGTTGCAGAGGCCCAAAACGGGCAAGAATGCCTCTGCAAAACAGTTAAATTTCAACCGGATGTGATTTTAATGGACTTGCGGATGCCTGTAATGGATGGCTTAGAAACTGCAAGAAAACTGAGGCAGTTGCCGGCAGTAAAAGAGGTCGTGTTAATCGCTATGTCAGCTAGCGTTTTCGAGGCTACGCAGCAAGATACCATCCTCGCAGGGTACGATGCTTTTCTTCCCAAACCGATCGAAGCAAATCACTTTTTGGAACAGTTGCGCGTGCATTTGGGACTAGAATGGATTTATGGGGAATCTTCGGAAAACAAAAAACGCAAAACTCCCAGTTTGTCACCCGCCTCTGATTTTCCTGCTTATTCTTCTCTGTTACCTGCGGCTTCTGAATCGGTAGCAAAACTTTTGAAACTCGCAGCTATGGGCGACATTGAAGAAATTTTTGAGGAGAGTGCTAAGCTGGAGAGTTTAGAACCTAATTTAGTGCCGTTTGTCTCGAAGCTGCGCCAACTTGCTAAGGGATTTCAGCTCAAACAAATTCGGAATACTTTAAAGCAATATATCGATGGTCAGTGATCAGTGGTCATTAGTTATTTGTTGTCAGTTCCACTGCCCAATGCCCAATTCTCAAGACCCCATTCAGAATTTGCACCTTTTCAGTGCACTGTCTATATTGTCTGATAAGCTGTTGTGCATCTAAACTGCATATTTCGATCCCATATCAAAACTCGTCAAATCCTTACCCCCTCTCCCTCTCTCCTACTCTAATATTCTGTTGTTTCACTCTAATAGCCAACCAAATAAATCTCCTACTTTCAGTTGCAATTCCCGGGCAAAAGATGGCATGGGCAATAACTGTTCCGGTTCGTCAAACACCTCCGTTGATTGAGTCGGCCGATATACAAAAACCGACTGATCCTCTGGATCGATTAACCAACCCATTTGAGTTCCGTGTTTGAGACAATGTAAAATATTTTTAGTAACTTTAGTTTGGTTTTGGTCGGGGGAGAGGATTTCAATTGTCCAATCCGGGGCGATCGCAAACACATTTGCCACACCACCATTTTCTTTACGGGGAATGCGCTCCCAAGTGAATACAGTCACGTCTGGAACGATCGCTCGACCGCCAAAAATGCACCGTAGTTCGGGAAATGCTCGCGCCACCTTTTGAGGTTTGAGAGTAGCATTAGCAGCACTTGTCAACTCGCCTTGAATGACACTATGTTCTCCTTGAGGCATCGGTTTTTGAATGATTGCACCGTCAATGTACTCGCTGGCTGGTTGGGTTTCTGGCAACTTAAGAAACTCTTGGAGTGTCAAAGATTTTGGCAGGGTTTGTACCATCCAATTTTACCTAAAAAATAGAGTTTCATCTGCTATTTTACCAAAAAGTCCCGGACTCGTGCGATCGTCGCTCCACTTACTTCAACATCCGGCTATACCACCTTGCATCCTGCGGCTAATCTTGCTTCTATATATTCAGAGACAGTTTTTGAGAGAGTTGGGATTGAAATTACTTTGCCTCAGTAACGGCCACGGAGAAGACGCGATCGCCCTTCGCATCTTGCAGGAACTACAACAGCACCCGCATCCTCCAGAATTAGCCGTGTTTCCGCTAGTGGGCGAAGGGCAAGCTTTCGCTCAACTAGAAAACGCCCGCATCATCGGCCCGGTGCAGCGGATGCCTTCGGGCGGCTTTATTTACATGGACGGAAGGGAATTTTTGCGCGATGTCAAAGGCGGGCTGCTTCAGTTGACCCTAGCTCAGTTTAAAGCCATCCGCGCTTGGGTGCGATCGCAACAACAGTCTGGGAATCAAGACGGCGTTATTTTAGCCTGCGGGGATATTGTACCGCTGCTGTTTGCTTGGCTGGGCGGCGCGCCCTATGCCTTTGTCGGTACTGCCAAGTCCGAGTATTATTTGCGGGACGAGGACGGGCCTCTGGCTCGCAAATCCCGCGCCTTTGGTTGGTGGGGTTGCCCGCGATCGGTTTATTTGCCTTGGGAGCGCTGGTTGATGACTCGATCGCGCTGTCGGGCCGTTTTTGCTAGGGACGCGCTAACCGCCGAGACTTTACAAAAGCTGGGAATTCCCGCTTACAATCTCGGAAACCCGATGATGGACGGACTCGAACCGGAAAACCCCGCCGGTTTTTACGGCCCTGACGCAGAGTTTCGGGAAAGGTCGCGATCGCTCGTCATCACCTTACTCCCCGGTTCTAGAGCGCCGGAAGCCTATGCTAATTGGCTGCTAATAATAGAGGCTGTAGCCGGAATTTTGTCGCTGTTTGCCGATCGCAAATTGTTATTTTTCGGAGCGATTTCCCCTCAGTTAAATCTAGAAGCTTTGCGACCTAGTTTAGAATTTTTTGGGTGGCGACAACAAGGCGAAACTAGAACGCAGCGGCGAGAAGGAAGTATTTTGCGACCTCCTGTTTCTAGCGCTCAAGAAATTCAGCAAGAATCTCCTAATTTGCTATTACCGCTGACATTTGTGCAGAGAAACGCCACAATGATTTTGACTCAGCAAAGTTTTAACGATTGTTTGTACGAAGCAGATTTAGCAATAGCAATGGCAGGAACAGCTACAGAACAATTTGTAGGTTTAGGAAAACCCGCGATCGCCATTCCCGGAAACGGCCCGCAATTTACTCCCGCCTTTGCAGAAGCTCAAAGTCGCCTGTTAGGCCCGTCATTAATCTTAGTCAAACATCCCGCCGAAGTTGCCGGCGCGGTGCAGTCTTTGCTCCGCGACCCCGACAGGTTGCAGCTAATCGCTGAAAATGGCTGGCGGCGCATGGGAGAACCCGGTGCAGCAGCCAGAATTGCCGAGTGTTTAATTCAGCGCTTCGGCGGTGAAGGCAGCAATTCTCAATTGCCGACAATAGACTAGGGACAAAACATAGTTTTGTCCCTACCAAGTATGTTTAATTCTACTTGCTTAAAGAAATATTGTTCACTAACTACCTGCTAATTTCCGTAGGGTGCGCCTAGGCGCACCTTACTAATACTGCACTCGCAAAAAAATTTAATTCGCCGTTTTTTCCGAAGATTGATCCCAGAAATTAGCTTGAGGAATTTTAAAATCCGACTTAACCAAAACTCCCGGTTCTCGCTGCATAGGCAGCACATCTAAAGTATCCGTTTGCGCGCAATATTTTAAATCTTCAATAACACCTAAACCGAGGAGGCGCTGACCGTGGCTAGCTCTTTCCAACAATTCGTGCAACCGATCTTGCCAGTGCAAATAAAGAGCAATAGCCCCAAATACTTCATCGTTCCCAGCAAAATCGCTCGCAGGAATACCGCTTTCTGCTAGCAGACTTTGGGCGATCGCACCAGCACAAACCGTATCTTCCAACGAATAACTTCCTTCCCAACCAGAACCCACAATCCAAATAGTTTCCGGCTGTTTATTTAACAAAAACTGCACCACAGATTTGCGGTTAATCAAAGCCGCCGTTAACACAGTTGCAGCAGCTTGCACTCTCTCCAAAGCCCGAGTACCGTTAGTTGTGCTGATAAAAATTCGCTTCCCAGTCACCTTTTCTGGCGTGCAGTCGAGGGGGGAATTCCCCATGTCAAATCCGTCAACTTTGCCGCCGCCGCGCTCTCCGGCGCGAATCCGCTTATCTGCAGGCCATTTTTCGCTCTCGGCCATTAGCTTATTTAAGTCGCTGAAAACTTGGACAGCTTCCGCGCCATTATTCAGGGCCGTTGCCATTGTCGTAGTCGCCCGCAGCACATCAACTGCGATCGCGCAAGCCGGCATTTTGTCGGCTGGCGTAAGTTCCGGGGTATGGTAAATAAAAAGCTTCACTTTTGGGCTACCTGCGATAAATCCTCATCAGCAATAATAATGGAAAGTGGAGAATAGAAAATAGAGTCGAGTCCTCAAAAGCAGAAAATATGTCAAAACAGCTCAATTCAAACCCCGCCCACGCCGCCATTACCGCACCAATTGGACTCCTGGCAGGTTTCACCTATCCTTTGCGAGCTTTCACGCTGATTTTGCAAACTCCCAAGCTGTGGACTTATGTATTAGTTCCCGTGGTGCTAAATTTGATAATTGGTATTGGTCTTTATTTAAGCTTGCTATTTCCCAGTTTGGCAGGGATAGACGTTTGGGTTGCCGATTTGTCCGTCCGATTTAATACTCTAATTGCGAGTTTTCCAGCTTGGCTGAGCTTTCTCGGCGTGTTAACAGTTGCTTTTGGCTGGCTGCTGCGCGTGATCCTAGTGTCAGGACTTTTGCTAATAATTGGATTTTTGTTAGTGCAGTTTGGCGTGATTTTAGGTTCGCCCTGGTACGGCAAACTTTCCGAACAATTGGAACTCCTGCGGAACGGTCAATTGCCCGCAGAAGCACCAATGAATTTAGCGAGTAGTTTTGGGGATATTCAAAGGGCGATCGCCTTTGAACTGCGAAAATTACAAATTTTGTTGAGCGTCGGTATACCGCTGCTGCTACTAAATTTTCTCCCTGGTGTCGGCTCTATTCTTAGCAGTTTGGGTGGCGTAGCTTTGGGCGCGACTATTGTCTGTTTGGACTTTTTAGATGCACCTTTAGAGAGGCGGAGGCGACCTTTTCAGGAGAAGTTGGAGATAATTTGGGCGAGTTTGCCGGCCAGCGGGAGTTTTGGTGTGGTTTGTTTGGGTTTGGTGAGCATTCCGCTGTTGAATCTGTTGGCGATTCCGCTGTGCGTGACGGCGGGAACTTTGTTTTTTTGCGATCGCATTTGGCCGGCCCGCTTTGCCCCAGAAGAAACAAAGAGCGATCGAGAAACTAACATTACCAATTAAAAACTAGGAAGATGCTTCTTCCTTCGGCTGACTCTGGGAGTTAAGACCCAAAAAGGGGCTTAAAAACAGCCAGCTAATGAAGAAAAAGGATGCTGTAAATAGCTGGACAATATCGATCGCCGACAAATATCCGTCAGATAATAGTGCAATAGTTCTATCTGTCAGCCCGAATATCCAAGAGAGAATCCCAAACAACCAAATGCCTTTTTGGAGCATGGGCAAAAATGCTGAAACTTCCGAGTTTTGCGACTTGTTCATTGATTTAGCCCTTGTTTGCGAAAAGTCTGATTAACCGGGGCACCCCAAGGGCTTAAGGATTTTTGGTGTCTCCTCGGATTCCCTTTGTTATCTATATGTTAAGAAATATTTCCCGATATGACAACGCGCCCTGGGAGGGATTTCCGCATCTATCTCAAGAGGTAGTTGGAGCGCTGACAAAGAGTTATATTTGCTACACTTTGGCAACGACGCTAGAGATTTTGCCGATTTTTTAAGAGATAAATTGCTGGGCACGGGTAGCGGCGGGATCTCTTGGCAGCGCGCCTACAAAAAAAAGCTTGTAATTTATATTGAAGTATGTAATTCTACAAAATGAACAAGTCTGGTTAAAGAACGATCGTGAGGTTTGTACTGAGGACTGAAGTTCTCAAAGCCCTAAAAGCCACAGGACAAACAATTTGATTATCAGTATTAACCCGGCTTGATATGAGTTCAGCGTCAATAAAATCGAACAATGGCACGCTTAAATCAGATTATTGCGATCGAAAAAGGCATCAAAAGCCGCTCGGTTCAAGAACTGGCAGAAGCTCAAAAAGCTCTCCAGAAGCCCGCTGTGCTTTCTGGAATCTCCCGCACTTACCGTCCCAAAGACGAAGAAGGCGAACAACTGCCGCCCGAGTCCAAAAAAGTTGAAGTCAAAGCAGAAGAGATTATCCGCAAAACGACTGAAGTTTTGACCAAACTCTTTGACGTAACCGCAACCAAAGATTGGACAAACTGTAGCGCTCGCGCGGACGTAACTGTAGACGGAAATGTGCTTTTGAGCCAAGTTCCCGTCAGCTATTTGCTATTCATTGAAAAGCAGTTAGCCGATTTGCAAGCATTCATCAAAAAACTTCCCGTCTTAGATGCTTCCGAGACTTGGAACTTCGATGCTTCGGCAGACTGTTGGGCCACTGAACCGATGCAAACTCTCAAGATTTTTAAAACTCCGCGCAATCACGTTAAAGCTGAAGCTACCGAACACCATCCGGCTCAAGTCGATGTTTATTACGAAGATATTACGATCGGCTATTGGCGGACTGTCAAGTTTTCTGGAGCAATGCTGGCGCGGCGGATCAATGAGTTGCTGCAAAGGGTGGAAATCTTGCAGCAAGCTGTTATGTTCGCCCGCGAAGAAGCTAATAATTCTGAAGTTGAGGAACAGAGAGTGGGAGAACGAATTTTTCAGTTTATTTTCCGCTGATTGCTTGCTTTTTTGATAGTTATGGTTTAAGATATAAACAGAGTACAAGCTCAATCTAAAACTTCAACTTAAACCGTACAAATGTGATAGTGCAGGTTCGACTCCTGTCCCTTCTACCCAAAATAGGGGGGTAGCCCAATTAGCAGAGGCAGCATTGCGTACAAATTCAACAGCAAGCTATTACTCTAAACTCAGCATTCACCGCCGATCGCTAAAACGAATGTCAGGAAAATCACATCATCGAGGTTGCTGGCTCATATCCAGCCCCCTCTACCAAACGTAGGGGGGTAGCTCAATCGGTAGAGCGCGATGCTATTAATCTTAAATCCTTGACTTAAATGTGATAGCGTGCCCAAATGGGCGGTAAATATAAACCCAGTAGTAAGGTCAGAACTGCTGGGTTTTATGCTAATAATTGATTCAATTCGTTAAATCCGTCAGTCCTGGACGTATCAAGACAGATGATTTACTGCATCAATCCTCAATGCGAACAACGCGAAAATCCTGCTGCTGCTCAAAATTGTCAGGCTTGCGGTACGGATTTGTTAATTGGCGATCGCTATCGTATCCTTAAACCAGTGCGATCGCCCAATCCCGCACGCCCCACAGACATCTTTGAAGTCGAAGATTTGGGAACCGGGGAAAACGAATGGGGAACGGTCAAAATTTTAAAAGTCTTGAAACACACCCACAATCCCGATTTACTTCGCTTGTTCAAGCAAGAAGCGCGAGTTTTGATTTGGCTGGCCGGAAAGGGCTCAGTTCCCCAAGTCGAACCTGACGGTTATTTCCCCATTAAACTCCCCCATAACTTCCAGAAATTGTCTTGTTTGGTGATGGAAAAAATTATCGGAGAAAACTTGGCAGAATTCTTAACTAAAAAACAGTACGTTTCTCAAAAGCTCGCTCTTGATTGGCTACAACAAATGACCAATATTTTGCAGGAAATCCACAAATACCATGTAGTGCATCGGGATATTAAGCCATCCAACCTGATGGTTGCAGCGGATGGGAAAGTGAGATTAATTGACTTCGGCGCCGCCACAGAAGCAGAGATAGATACCGCACCCCTAGGTTCTGCTGGATACGCCGCACCGGAACAAATTGCAGGTAAAGCAGGCGTGCGATCGGACTTTTTTGCCCTAGGGCGTACTTTTGTACATTTATTAACCGGGATACAGCCGATCGACTTTCCCGTCAATGAAAAAACTGGTAAAATTAATTGGAGGAACCAGGCTGTAGATATTGACCCGTTACTCCTAGACTCGATCGACGAATTGATGGAACCGCTACCGGAAAACCGACCTGAAAATACCCAAGTTATTGTAGAAAAATTAAAAATTCACGACGGAGACCCCCTGAAAAAGGGGGACGCAACATCACTTCAGTAAATCTGTTCCAACTTGCGAAAATCCCGCTCAACTTCCGCCCACAAAGCACGATTGTGAGGGTCAGTTTTCACCGCCTTTTTCAAATAAATTCTCGCCTTATCAACCTGCCTTTCTCCGATCAAATGCCGTCCCCAGCGCTGATAGGCGATCGCCTGCCACTGACGCACCTCCAAATCTTCGGGAACCCGCTGTGCCAAACCCTCAATCAAGGCGATCGCCCGCGGGAACCTCTGATATTTCAGCAACTGCTGCAACTCAAAATAAGCATCTTGCTTTAACTTTTGTTCCACCGCCGACAGATCCGCATGAGATTGAACCGCGGCATCTTTTCGAGTCACCTTAACTGCTTGCGGTTGAGCTTTCACCCCCAGATCCGGCGGTGTCGAAGTAGGCGGCACAGTTGAATTGGCAACTTTCGACTCCGCAACATGGTGGGGGGCAACCTTCACCAGGAACTTATAAGCCTCAGTAATAGCAATAAACTTATTCTTAGCCTGTTCGTTTCCCGGATTCACATCGGGGTGATACTGTCTGGCTAACTGCCGATAAGAGGTCTTAACTTGCGATAAACTCGCGCCAGACCTCAGTCCTAACTGTCGGTAATAGTCTGCAATATCCATTTAGCATGAATGAGCGTTGATAATACCATTAAATATGGCAGAATCCTTAAATGTAAAGATTCTGCCAAAATTTACTGCGAACTAGGTTGTAGTGGAAGGGTGGCCCACACTACTGAAGCGCAAAAATAACTTACGGACGATCTTCGATCACTCTGTCAATCAAGCCGTATTCCCTGGCTTCCTCAGCGGACATGAAATAGTCGCGATCCATGTCCTTCTCGATTTTCTCGATCGGCTTGCCAGTATTCTTAGCATAGATATTATTGAGTTCGTGGCGCAGCCGCAGAATCTCTTTCGCCTCAATCTGAATATCCGTTGCTTGTCCCCGCGTCCCCCCAGAAGGCTGGTGAATCATGATTCGCGAGTGAGGCAAAGCTAACCGTTTCCCCTTCGCACCGGCAGCTAACAGGAAAGAACCCATCGAAGCAGCCAAGCCCACACAAATCGTCACCACGTCCGATTTAATGTGCTGCATGGTATCAAAAATAGCCATGCCTGCCGACACCATCCCGCCTGGGGAATTGATGTACAAAATAATATCCTTACCTGAATCTTCCGAATCGAGATAGAGCATCACAGCGATGATTTGATTGGCAATTTCATCGTCAACGTCCCTGCCCAAGAAAATAATCCGTTCCCGGTAGAGGCGATCGTAGATATTAATCCACTGAGTATCATAACCACCCGGCATCTTGTAGGGAACTTTTGGCACACCTATAGGCATAATTCGGAACTCCGTTTAGTTGGTAATTGGTGATCGGGAATTGGGCATCGGGAATTGGGTATCGGCAATTGGTAATTGGGAATCGGTAATTGGGAATCGGTATTTGGGAATTGTTAGTCATAAAAAGACTATTGAATAACTAATCAGGGTAGAAACTACTAGCCATTAACCCTTAATTATTACTCATGCCCATTCTCCATTTCCCATTACCTCTTCCCTATTCCCCATTCCCCATTCCCCATTTCCAATTCCCAGTTAGATGACTCCGGCAGGCAGCGGTTTCTGCAATTCTTCCGAAGTTTCAAGAACGCGATCGATCAAACCGTATTCTTTAGCTTCATAGGGCGTCATGTACAGCAACCGATCCATATCTTTAGTAATCTTTTCGATCGGTTGACCAGTACAGCTTGCAAAAATCTCAAGCATCGTCGCTTTATTTGCCAGCACTTCCTTAGCCCGAATTTGAATGTCGCTTGCTTGACCCCGCGTGTACGCCTTGGGTTGGTGCAACACAATAGAAGCGTGGGGCAAACTCGCCCGGAAGCCTTTTGTACCAGCCGCTAAAAGCATCGCAGACATCCCCATTGCCGAACCGAGGCAAATAGTGTGCACGGGCGGCTTAATGTATCTGATCGTATCGCAGATAGCGAAGGCTTCTGTTTCAAAGCCGACGGGTTCGCCACTGTAACCAGAAGTGCCGGTTGAGTTGATGTAGATTTTGATCGGCTTCTCGGGGTCTTCGTACTGCAAGAACAACAGTTCAGCGATAATCAGTTCTGTTACCGCAGGCACTAGAGGCATACCCAGATAAACGATCCGCTCCTTCAGCAACAGGGATGGCAAATCGGGAGGTGGCGTCCGAGAGTTCCCTTCCCCGTAGTATGGCGATTGCACAGCTTTAATTGGTGTGTTCATATAACCGAAATGTTGCCTGAACTGATGGAGCTATTCTTAAAGAAATAGTAACGCAATCTTTAGGTATCCCGCATGAAAGTTAGTTTGCTCCCGGTTTTAAACGACCCTAACCTTGACGCTGCTGCGCCCTCAACGCAGCGCCAGCTAGCAATTTCGGTGTCTGCGACGGCAAGCTCGATCGACTCCAGCGTACCCTTAAACCTGTGCCTGATTCTCGATCACAGCGGTTCGATGGGTGGACGCCCCTTGGAAACCGTCAAACAAGCCGCCGGACGGTTGCTCGACAGGTTGAAGCCCGGGGATCGCTTTTGCGCGGTGGCTTTCGACCACAAAGCCAAAGTCCTCGTCCCCAATCAAATTGTGGGAGATCCCAGCAGTATTAAACGGCAAATTGAGCAATTGCGCTCGGCCGGTGGCACAGCAATTGATGAGGGCATTAAGTTAGGTATTGAAGAGTTGGGCAAAGGTAAAAAAGAAGCTATATCTCAGGCATTTCTGCTGACTGACGGCGAAAACGAACACGGCGACGACAGCCGCTGCTTGAAGTTGGCTAAATTGGCTGCCGACTACAACATGACTTTAAATTCTCTGGGATTTGGCGATAACTGGAACCAGGATATTTTGGAAAAGATTGCTGACGCTGGCGGCGGTGCTCTGGCACACATTCAGCGTCCCGAAGATGCGGTTGACGAGTTTGGCAAACTATTTACTCGCATCCAAGGTGTAGGTTTGACTAATGCTTATTTGCTATTTTCCCTAATGCCAAAAGTACGGTTAGCCGAACTCAAACCGATCGCCCAAGTTGCCCCAGACACGATCGAATTACCGGTACAACAAGAAGGCGATCGTTTTATGGTGCGCCTGGGAGATTTAATGAAGGATATAGAGCGAGTAGTTTTGGCTAATATTTATATTGGACAGTTGCCCGAAGGTACACAGGCGATCGGGCAATTGCAAATTCGCTACGACGATCCGACGGTGGGTTCAAGTTTACTTTCCGATCCCGTTGCAGTTTCTGCTAATGTCCTGAAAGTTTATCAGCCGGCACTCAACCCGATGGTACAGCAGCACATTTTAGCTTTGGCTAAGTACCGCCAAACTCAACTGGCCGAAACTAGATTACAACAGGGCGATCGCGCCGGTGCAGCCACGATGCTACAAACTGCTGCTAAAACTGCTCTGCAAATGGGCGATAAAAGTGCCGCAACTGTGCTCCAAACCTCTGCTACTCGTTTGCAGTCTGGCGAACAATTGAGTGAAGCCGATCGCAAGAAAACTCGGATTGCTTCTAAAACTATTTTGAAGTAATCGCGCGATTTGAAATTTTAAATAATTTTAAATTTGGCGATCGGACAATTCGTCGATCGCAAATCGCGTCTACAAAAACGAAACCCGCACCCAGGCGGGTTTCAATATTCTGAGTCTCGCCTACAAAAAGCGAAAGTCAGTGTATGCCGATTGTTTCAAGCCGTGGAGCGTGTAGAAGCTGGATCGTTTAGAATGTTTGTATCACCTATCAAGAGTGCTTGTATGAACCAGACAATATCTGATAAAGTACGCTGGACTACCGCCGATTTAGAACTATTGCCCGATAACGGCGATCGTTACGAAATTATTGATGGAGAGTTATTTGTGACTAGATCACCGCATTGGGGTCATCAACAAGCTATAGGCAACCTCTACCAAGAACTTAATACTTGGTCGCGAGAGACTAATTTAGGACGAGCAGGAATCAATCCAGGTATCATTTTCACGGATGCTGATAACGTTATTCCTGATGTAGTTTGGGCTAGCAATGAACGCTTGGCTATCTTGCTAGACGAAGCCGGCCATTTAACCGGCGCACCTGAGTTAGTTGTTGAAGTATTGTCCCTTGGTGCAGACAATGAAAGACGGGATAGAGATTTGAAACTCAGACTCTATTCGGTACGAGGAGTACAGGAATACTGGATTGTGAATTGGCGGTTACAGCAAATAGAAGTTTATCGCAGGGAACAAGCAAGTTTAAAGCTCATTGCTACGCTGTTGACCGCTGATGAATTGACCTCGCCTTTGTTACCTGGTTTTAGTTGCTCTGTCGCTCGAATTTTTGCTTAGATTTATGAAACACTTTTACCGGGCGATCGGAATTTTAGGATTTGTTACCGTTTTGAGCGGCATATCTCCTGCCATTTGTACGCAACCCTCACCAATACTCATCGTTCAAAATTCTGCTGAAGACTTATTTAACAGCGCTTTAGCCAAATCAGAAGTAGGAGATATTCAAGGGGCGATCGCCGATTACACCGAAGCCATTCGCCTCAATCCTAACTACGCCCAAGCCTACAACAAACGCGGCATCATCCACGGCCGCAATCTCAAAGACTATCCAGCAGCTAAAGCAGATTTCGATCGCGCAATTGAAATCAACCCCAACTACGGCGACGCCTACTACAACCGCGCCCGAGTCCGCGAGTTCTTAGAAGACAAAGACGGGGCGATCGCCGATTATCATAAAGCAGCCGAACTCTATCACAAAGATGGCAATACCAACGATTATCAAGATGCCATCAAGCACCTTGAAATGCTGCAAGAATAAATGGCTTTTCAAAACATAGTATAATATCCTGCGATCGGCGTTCATCCGCATTCATCTGCGGTTAAACATTCCAAATCCACCATTCAAAAAATGCCCGAAACTTCCACCGTCACCGTTACCGTACCCGCCACAACCGCCAACCTAGGCCCCGGCTTTGACTGCATCGGCGCCGCTTTAAGCCTCTACAACCGCTTTCAATTCTCCCGACTCGAACCCTCAGCAACAGAAAAAGTAAAAATTACTGTTACGGGCCAAGAAGTTGCCAAAGTCAAGACAGACGACAGCAATCTCGCTTATATAGCCTTTGTCAAGTTATACGATCGCCTGAACCAATCGCCGCCACCTGTAGCCATACATATAGATATGCAAGTGCCGCTGGCTAGAGGTTTGGGGAGTTCCGCCACAGCTATTGTCGGTGGGTTAGTCGGTGCAAATGAATTAGCCGGTGCGCCTTTGAGTCAAGTGGAAGTGATGCAATTGGCGATCGAACTTGAAGGACATCCCGACAACGTTGTCCCCGCTTTACTCGGAGGGTGTCGCCTCGCTGCTAGCAATCCACCCCCCCAACCCCCCCTTACTACGGGGGGGCAGGGGGGGGGTTCCTGGGAAATTTGCGATATTCCCTGGCATCCAAATATTGTGCCCGTGGTAGCCATCCCCGATTTTGAACTGTCTACAGCCGAAGCCCGCAAAGTTTTGCCAGCAGATTACAGTAAGGCTGACGCGATTTTTAATGCTGCACACCTCGGTTTGCTAGTGCGGGCTTTGGAAACTGGGAATGAAAACTGGCTGCGCTGCGCCCTCCAAGACAAAATTCACCAGCCTTACCGGCAATCTCTGATTCAGGGATATGAAGCGGTGCAACAAGCTGCACTGAATGCAGGGGCTTGTGGAATGGTAATTAGCGGTGCCGGGCCAACGCTTTTGGCTTTAACGGATGTGGCTAACGCTGATGCGGTTGTGAGGGAAATGGTGGCTGCTTGGATGGAATTTGGGGTAAAGGCTGATGTAAGGGCGATCGGGCTCGATACTCAAGGCGCCCAAGTCTCCCTTTAGTTATTCCACTCCTAGACACCCAACATCTACATAACCGTGTTTTGTAGGGGCAGTCCCCTGTGGTTGCCCCTCTCCATGGAATTATTCATATTTCTATTCTCGACCTCTGCGTGAATCAGCGTCAATCCATTGTCATCTGCGGTTGAGAAATGATCTTTTTTAACCGTAGATGAGGGCACATTAACACAGATTAACGCAGATTAATTATATCAATCACAACCGGAATTGGGTTCCGACCTCTATTCACGAACGCCTATCTCACCACCGAATTAAAAATTGTTTTCGCCGATTATTCAAATTTCTTGAATATCAACTATCCTCTCTTTTCGATAACTTATGTCATTCCCTCTATTAAATTTTACATTTTAAAAAAATGAAGTCATTGTAGGGGCGGATTCACCATAATTTCAGGCTAAAATAAACAATCTCAAAAACCCGCCCCCACCAACGGTAAATAGTATTAATTAGCTGTGACGCATCGGAATTTCTATCTGAATTTTAGTGCCTTTACCCGGTTCGGAAAAACACTTAAACTCTCCTTTGTGCTGCTCTACAATTATCCGATAGCTGAGAGCAAGTCCCGAGTAGATGGGTGGTTCCGCAGCTTGGGCAACCAAAAATGGTTCAGAAAGTTGCGCTGTGATATCTTTGCTCATAACCATGTCGTTATCAGCAATCTCTATAGAAATTCGCTCAGCATCGACCACCTGAGTGCTAATCAAAATCACAGGCTTAAATTTGATTGATTCCAACTCGGCCAACTCTTGAGCAGACTCTTCCAAAACATCGATCGCGTGATTGATGATATTCAGAAAAGCTTGATTGAGCAAACCTGCATAACACTCAATTTGTGGCAAATTGCCGAATTCTTTCATCACCTTGATGTCTCGCCTTCCCTCGCGAGCCGGCAAGCGGTGCTGTAACAACAACAGAGTATTTTCTAAACCGTCGGAAACATCGAATAACTGCCAGCCCGAGCGATCGCTGCGGGAAAAATCCTGTAGCGACAAGATTATTTGGCGGATGCGATCGCTCCCGGTACGCATGGAACTCACAATTTTTAATAAATCGTCGAGTACGAATTCCACATCCATATCTTGTTGTTTTTGCATAATTTCCGATCCGGGATTGACTAGCTCTTTTTGATACAATCGCAGCAGTTCAATTAAATCGGTCGCGTAGCTTTGGACGTGAGTTAGATTGCTGTAAATAAAAGTAATTGGGTTGTTAATTTCGTGGGCTATCCCAGACACCAATTCGCCCAAACTAGACATTTTTTCAGTTTGCAGCATTCGATCGCGCGACAGTTGCAATTCTTGCTGGGTGAGAGCCAACTGCGCCCTCAACTCGCGCGATCGCTTAGAAGCGCGCACCCGCGCCAATAATTCCTGCTTAACTATCGGTTTAAACAGAAAATCGTCAAAGGGCGCATCCAATTCTTGAACTTCATCAAATTGCTCCGGTGTTGTCAGCAGAATAAAATAGGCTGCCGCCAATTCTCGTGAAGCGAAGCTATCCCGTAGGGAATCGGCTTTCACCAGCCGGCACACCTCCAAAAAGTTAATTTGAGGCGAAGTCCCGTCGCAAATTATCGCATCGGGGGACAATTCCCTCGCCCAGTCTAAAGCCTCTTGGTCGTCGGAAACGACTCTCACCTGATGTCCGTCTTGGCTGAGTAACTCTTGCACAACTTGAAAAGTCACAGTATCCGCGATTATCGCCAAAATCTTTGCCATACTTCTATCATCTCCACAAATTACTTTTTAGGATACAACCGCCCGAATTGCGCTGACAGATTTAAAATTCCAAAATAGTTCAATTCCATCTAAAAACAGCCGATGCCCGATCCCTCAAAACCCAAAATAGCCCATACCATTTTATATTTTATGTTTTTGACTAAAAAATGGGGAATGACTTACTGTATAATAATAGTTGGGAGCTTGCCTACAGTTGCATATTTTTTTGGGACTGGTATCACTAGAAGGTATAATTTTAGACGGGCAATGCAAAAATGCAAATTTTCTCCTTCGTAATTAATGTTACATCAGAGCTTTCGGCCGAAAGACTGCTGAGGGCGATCGCAGATACTTTCTCAACTTGCGCCAGGAAACAATAAAAAACTTTAAAATCAATTAATAGTATCGTTAAATTCACCTTCTCGGTCAGCGCCTGAGAATGCCAATTACCACCACCACCTCAACTTTGATTCAAGCCGAAACACTAGAACTATTAGAATGGCCGCGCCTGTGTCAGCACTTGGCTACCTTCGCGGCCACCAAACTCGGCGTCGCCGCCGCCCTAGACCTCGAAATCCCGGCAACTCAAGCTCAAACAGCAGAACTCCTAGGCCAAACTCAGGAAGCTTATCAGTTAGAGAGCCGCGCTGGCGGTGCTTTGAGTTTTGAAGGAATCCAAGACATCGGCACTTCCCTGCAACGAGCCGAACTGCAAGGTTTGCTCAGCGGCGAAGAATTGCTGGCAATTGCTACTACCCTCGCCGGAGCAAGGCAATTGCGCCGGATAATTGACTCTCAGGCAGATGTGCCGACGCTCAAAGAACTGGCAGCCCAATTGCGGACTTATCCCGAACTAGAGCAAGAAATCCATCGCTGTATAGACGATCGCGCTCAAGTAGCAGACAGAGCCACTCCTAAATTAGCAGGAATTAGAGTTCAAATGCGACAGTTGCGCGATCGCATTTATCAAATATTGCAGGGGATTTTGCAGCGCCAATCCAACGCCGTACAAGAACAGCTAATTACCCAAAGAAGCGGACGCTTTGTCATTCCCGTCAAAGCTCCCCAAAAAGATGCCATACCGGGCATCGTTCACGACTCCTCTGCCAGCGGCGCGACACTGTACGTAGAACCCCACAGCACAGTCAATCTTAACAACCAAATGCGGCAGTTGCTCAGGCAAGAACAAGCGGAAGAAGAAGCAGTCCGCCGCGCCCTCACCGAGCAAGTCGCAGCAGTAAAACCCGATTTAGACAGATTGGTGGTGGTAGTTACAACTTTAGATTTAGCCGCCGCTAAAGCGCGTTATAGTTATTGGTTGCAAGCAAATCCGCCGAAATTTATCGAATTGGGAGAGCCAGAATTAGCACCAAAAAATCCCGAAAAAGAAGATGAGGAAAAAGAAGATGAGGAAAACTCAGAAAACAGTCAATTATTAATTCGCAACCTGCGATCGCAAATTACCCTGCGCCAGTTGCGCCATCCTTTATTAGTTTGGCAGCAACAGCACGAGCAAGGCTTTCCAGTCGTGCCGGTGGATTTAACGATCGGGCCGCACATCCGCGTCGTCGCCATCACTGGCCCCAACACTGGCGGCAAAACTGTCACCCTCAAAACCTTGGGATTGGCAGCTTTAATGGCGAAAGCAGGAATGTTTGTTGCCGCCCGCGAACCCGTTGAATTGCCTTGGTTCGACAATATTTTGGCCGATATTGGTGACGAACAATCTTTGCAGCAAAGTTTGTCTACTTTCTCCGGCCATATCCGCCGCATCAGCCGCATTTTAGAAGTTTTACAAAATAAATCACAGGCTGAAGGGGAAGAAAAATCAAACCTTCCAATTACTAATTCCCAACAGCAAGACGAAGAAGTCACAGATACACAGAACACTGTTTCTGCTCTCCCAATCCTCAAACCTAAATTACAAATTCCCCAACCCCAAATCCCAAATCCCAATTCCCAATTCCCAATTCCCAAATCTTTAGTTTTGTTAGACGAAGTAGGAGCGGGGACAGACCCATCAGAAGGCAGTGCATTGGCGATCGCCCTGTTGCAATACCTCGCCCAACATTCCCTATTAACAGTTGCAACTACCCACTTTGGCGAACTCAAAGCCCTCAAATATCAAGACTCCCGCTTTGAAAATGCCTCAGTAGAATTTGACGACAATTCCATGCAGCCAACCTATCGCTTGCTGTGGGGAATTCCCGGACGTTCCAACGCCCTCACCATTGCCAAAAGACTCGGTTTGCTAGCATCCATAGTCGAAGAAGCTCAAACCTATGTCGGGGGAGCCTCTCAAGATGTCAATCAAGTGATTGCTGGACTCGAAGCACAGCGCCGGAAACAGGAAACCAAGGCCAGAGAAGCAACTCAACTGCTACACCAAACCGAAAAACTGCACAGAGAAGTTTCTCAAAAAGCAGCCGCTTTGCAAGAGCGGGAGCGAGAACTAAAAATAGCTCAGGAAGTGGCAGTAAATGAGGCGATAGGGTCGGCAAAATCAGAAATTGCTCAAATCATTCGTCGCTTGCAGTCGGGCAACCAGACGGCTCAAAATGCCCAACAAGCGACAGAAACCTTAAATCAAATTTCTGAAAAACACCTGCCCTCTCGCCAACAACCGGCTAAACCCAAACCGAGTTTTATGCCGAAAGTGGGCGATCGCATCCGCATTCCCAGCTTGGGCCAAACCGCCGAAGTCCTCAGCGGTCCCGACGCTAACGAAGAGTTGAGCGTTCGGTTTGGGATTATGAAAATGACTGTCAAACTAGGAGAAATTGAATCCCTCGACGGTCAAAAACCGGAAACTAAAGCTCAATTAGCCAAGGTAGCAGCCCAAGCACAAGCACTCGCTACGGCTAAAGCTAAGCAAGCAGCGTCGGAACCTGCAAAACCCAATCCCGAAATCGCCATTCGCACTGCTAATAATTCGATCGACCTACGGGGTGCGAGAGTCTCTGACGCGGAAATCGAAATAGACAGAGCTCTTTCCAAAGCCGTGGAATACGGAGTGCTGTGGATAATTCACGGCAAAGGTACGGGACAGTTGCGGCGCGGGGTTCACGAGTTCCTCGCGACTCACCCGCAGGTTTCCCGCTTTGAACTCGCCAGTCAAAAAGAAGGAGGCGCAGGTGTGACAGTGGTTTATTTGAAATAGTCAGGATTTACGCATTTCCGGTTGACTCGTAATTATATAGTTGTCTGCTGCAAAACAAGTCGCAACGAACATATCATACTGATGCAACCGGAAGGGATACTATACTGCAAATGTGGCATAATTAAGAGTTGATTTACCACTTTAGTAACTGCCTGACTAATGAAAAAAACTCCCTCAAATGAAGTTTTGGTTGGCGACTGTCGTGAAGTGATGAAGACCTTGCCAGAGAATTATATTTCTGCGTGTATCACTGACCCACCTTATAATTATGAATTTATTGGGCATAAATGGGATGACTCAGAAATTCAAAGGCGTATTGAAAGAGTCAATGGCAAGGGAAATAAAACCCTTGTTAAAAACATTCCCTATGGCAGTGGTTTAGCAGGTGGAGTCAGAAACGAAAAATGGTATCAAAGGAATCGTAACAACACTCTGGATTATGAAAAATGGTGCTTTGAGTGGGGTGAGCAGCTTTTTCGGATCTGCAAACCGGGTGCGACAGTTTTAGTTTTCAACAGCACACGAACTGTTGCTCATGTACAAGTAGCACTTGAAAGTGCTGGTTTCTATGCGAGAGATATTCTTGTTTATAAAAGATCGAGTGGTATCCCTAAAGGTGTCAATATCAAACAACAGTTAGAGAAGAAAGGATATGAAAATTCTGAAAAATGGGATGGTTGGCACAGTTGTCTGAGGAATGAATGGGAAGCAATCTGCGTACTTCAAAAACCACTGGTCAATAATTACTTGGAAACTCTACAGGAGTACGGTACTGGTCTATTTTATACTAAAGATCAGTTCGGTGGTTTTCAGTCAAATATTTTAGAAGGTATACAGCGTGAGAAAACCGAGGAGTTTAACGTCCATTGCACAGTTAAACCAATCGCTCTAATGAGAAAGCTGGTCGAAATATTTGTACCGCGTTTGGAAAATTCTATTCTAATCGATCCTTTCGCAGGATCTGGAACTACATTGCTGGCGGCACAAGAATTTGGCATTAGGTATGTTGGGATTGAAATAGTACCGGACTACATAGAGATTATCAACAAGCGCCTTGATAGTTTCAGCGGTATACAGGGAATTCTCCCACTTTTTCAATAAGAAATGACTTTAAATCAAACCCGCTTATTGTTTTTATGAACTCAAACGAATTGTCCCCAGTGTAAACTTTCCAGGTTCCTACTTGGCACGCTGTAATAGCTGCGGGCAAATTATCTTGTCTAAGAATTAAAAATACGGGTTCGTAATTATAAGTACGAAGTAGTGGACCATAAGATTTGAACTTTTTCAGTGTTCCAGAGTCTCCTGAGCCAATACGATATTTTGTATCTATTGCGTACCCATCAACAATCAGATCGCACGGCTCATCACTTCCAACTTTAAATGGTGGCTGAAAGCTACTGCAATATGTTTTACACGTTTCAGTAACTAACAATTGCCAACACATACCTAACTCACGTCCCCAATATTGCCTATTTTCTTTTTTTATTAGGGGAGAAATACCAAACACATCCATTAAGATATCGTGTTCTTCATTCTCTTCTGCATAAATTTTCTCTGTAAATGACTTTTGGTATTTTGCTAAAATTTGCTCTAGTCTTCTTTCAGTCATCAGCAGTTACCAGTTCAGCTAGACTAACGGATAATGCCTTGGCTATTTTGCTGGCATTAAGTAGCGTTATATTCCTTTCACCTCGTTCAACTGAACCAATATAGGTGCGATGTAATTCCGATAGTTCTGCAAGCTGATCTTGGGAAAGATTTCTGAGCTTTCTGAAATGTCTAACTTTTTTACCAAATTGCTCCGTAATATCCATAGATGGCGCCAGATGAAGCAATGACAACTATAATCTGACAGACTATAAGTAGCGACAGACTATAAGTAGCATTCGAGAGCGCTAGGATGTTTGCATTGATATAAGTCCCAATAGTTTCAAAGCACTGATTTGATTTCGGTCACTGTGTGGCGTAGGATGGTTAGGGGTGAAAATCTATGGGTTTTGCGGATTGCGATCGATCAAACTTGAAGCCGCAACTTTTAACCAGCAACTCCGTCCAGCAGTTAGGATTGCCGGAATCAAAGCAACGAGCTATGGAGACAACTTAACAGATGTGCTGTTGCCCGCAGGCGGAAAAGCTTTCATCACTGCATACTGTTTGATATCCTGCCTCAACCTGTCTTAATTTCCCGTGCTGAAGCCATGCGCTCGACCGTAAAGTCCTCCGCTCCCACAAACGAAACGGGCCCATCTCCCAACTGGGAAGAATTGACCCAAAAAGCACCAGAACCTACCCAGTTGGACAACATTAAAGCCCAACTGGATTTAGTGCTGTTAGCCCTAGAAGCACTGGCAGAAATTGGCTCAGAGGCGATGCTCAAGGTAGCAGCCGAACTGAATTTAGAGCCAATGGTAGCCGATCGGGTAGCTTTGTGGCGGCTGCGCCAATCTAACCCACTGCGGAAAGGCCATGGAGGGCGCAAAAAACTCGATGTGGAGGAAGCTCGATCGCTCGTTTTGATAAGCTGTCATTTGGCAAAACAGCACCAAGCTTTAATCCGCCGCGCTGTTGCTTTGCTGGAACAAATGGCAGAGCAAAACCGCGAACCTCACACAATCGCTTTGCTGGGAGATTATATTGACAGGTTCAGCAACACTTATGGCTCGCGCATGGAAGATGCAGAAAATTTATCGGCCCGAGAGTTGACTGATTTGGCCCTCAAACTCCTGATCGATTTGCTGTTTTACAGCAGTCCCGGCGGTCACCGCCGCCTCTGGCTGGCTCTTCTAGACCGCGCTAAAAATTAAACAACAGTCATTAGTCAGTAGTCATTAGTCAGTAGTCATTAGTCATCAGTCAACAGTCAACAGTCAACGGTCAACAGTCAACGGTCAACAGTCAACAGTCAACAGTCAACAGACTTTCTGCTATGGTTCTCAAACGGTACACGCCCCCCACTTGCACGCTGGAAATTACAGCCAAAAGTTCGCCTCTATCTCGCTGGGCGGGCCAACCGGTGTTTAAATCTTTAAGTTTCGAGCTGCGACTCGACGACCCCAGGCTGCCAGATACCCAACACGTTACTCTCAGGGGCGATCGAATTCAACTCGAAACCCTCCACGAAGCTGTCAGCACCTACGTCCAAAACTTGCTGGGCGAATCCCGGGATTGGGAAAGCAACCTTAACTCTCAAACCGCTCGTACCGCTGGGGGCTCAGACTCGCCAGAAGCCGCGCGTAATGCCGTTATATTCGATCGATCCGTCAACACTTCCGAACTAGCAACTTCCAACCCCTACTCTCTCCCAACCTCTGCCCCAAACACTTCCTACCTTCCGGTTCCCCCCCGCTTAGAACCCCGCGGCTTGCTTGCCCACAACTTGTTTTTAGGCTCTTTGAGCGCCGCAGAATCCGGGCCAGTAGTTCCGTTGAGCACCCTGCAACTGTTTGACTTGGCCACAGCACTAGATGACTGCGCCGCCGAAGTGATGGCGCTTCCCAACCTTAACCGCGAGTCCCGACAACCGCTGTCCTCACCCTGGCTCAAGGTGGCAGCATTGCTGGTGGCGATGGCGGGCGTGACGACAGGAACTATCAAAATGCTCGATCGATCCGCCACCTCCCCGCAAATCGCCACAGCCCCCGATCCAGGAAACCCCCAGTTAGCTGCCCGCGTCTCCCCCAGTCCAGTTCCCGCCGTACCGACACCCCCAGCACCAACACCCGCAGCCACACCCGGTTTACCACCGCTGCCGCCCCCGCCCATCAACACCGCTACCTCCCCCAGCCCCAGCTTGCCCCCCCTCGCCCTCGCCCCAACTCCAGCCACCAACAGACCCAGCCCTATCCAGCAGCCACCCCTGCTATTTCCCCCCAACGGCAGCGCAGCCAGTGCCCCACAGAGCGCCCCAGCATTCCCTCAAGGGCAAACAATCACAATTCCCGCCCCCGAAGAACCACCCATTGCCGCGCGCCCAGCACCCGCACCAGTACCCTACCTGCTACCCCCCCTACCGCCGAGACTAGCTCCCGCCGTACCGCCCCCCCTGCCGCCCTCCCTGTCTGCTTCCCGATTTCCCGTTCGCCCGCCGCAGCCTTTCCCCAGCCCCATCGAGCCGATTGTCCCCCCCGCCAGTACCGAACTCCCACCCCTTGAGGACGCTCAATCAACCACCGAGTCCAAGGACAACAACCAGGCCGCGACGAGCCAAAAAAACCGCACTTTATTTGATACAATTCCTCAAGTTTCCGAAGCTAGAACTTACTTTGAGGAACGCTGGAAGCCTCCTGAAGGAATGGAACAAACTTTGGAATACAGCCTGCTGATCGATGAAAATGGGTCAGTTCAAAGTATTGTGCCGATGGGAAAAGCTGCAGCAGATTATATCGAGCAAATTAATATGCCATTAGCCGGCGAGCCGTTTGTTTCTGCCGTTTCTAATGGAAAAACCCCGAAAATTCGGGTTGTTTTGCGACCAAACGGTCGAGTACAAACATTTTTGGAAGAGAGTGATTAAACGCTCTCAAACACATTGTCCAGATGGGAAATCCCGGTTAATTGCTAATCTTAAACAAGTTCAAAAAAAATCAAATTTTAACTGAAACAGCAGCAGCCAGCGTATTGACATTTGCTCGTGTTTGTGCTGCCGATATCTCTTTATATCGTTTCCGGTTGCATGGGAATGATAAAGTCAAGGTCAATAATTCCACATTCCCCCACTTCCCATCATTCCGGTGTAACCGGAATTGATATTACCCGTGCGGGCAGAGTCACCATTGACAAAGGTTGCTGACACTCGTCAACCGATGCTCATTGCACACCCTACAAACTTCCTTCTTCCTTCTTCCTTATATCCTTTACATCCGTTACATTCGTTACATCCGTCGAGCGAATCCGTTGCCGAACTTCCTCCTATATCATCAATACCCTTTTTTTCTATCCCAAACTTCTCCAATCCAATAAAAAACTGCAATCCCGCAAAAACTAAACAAAAAATCTTCAATACTAGCAGTACGATTGGGTAAAATTCCTTGCAGCATTTCTTCCGCAACAGTGAAAATAGTAAAAATTGCGGGCCCGAAAGGAATTGAATAATTAAACAAATTGATATTTTTTTTTCCTGTTGCTCTATGGCACAGAAAAGATGCTATTCCGTACAAAATAAAGTGTCCAAGTTTGTCATAAGGCGGATGAGCGAGAGGAAAGTTGACTAAGTTCCCCGTATCTGCTAAAAGCATGATACTGAGAAGAATTAAAACGTACACAAAACAAGCAATAATCCAGAATTTTTTTGATAACTTCATCTTTTTTTTGCCGATAGCAACTAGGGACAAATCAATTCCGCGCAGCGCAAAAATAAAAACACATCTGGTTAATTACGTATTGTATTTGTAGGTGTCTGCCTACCCGTAGCCGCGGGTTAAATTTAATTTGTTTTCACTGTCAAAACTTGGGGAGGCGACGCATCGGGCGGATAAATAAAATCCACTTCGACAAGTCGCTTTTCTCCCGCTTGCATCTCTAATTTTACCAAAGGTTCCCCCTGCTGTCCCCGCCGCTGCACTAAATGCACGTAGCGAGTTTGAGGCACTTGAGCATCATCACTATACCGCACTCTGACAGTTCCCCTAAAAAAAGTTTGAGGTGCCGGAGGTTCTAAAAAACTAAGTCCTCCTGAAGTTAATTTGTCTGTCTTAATTGGAGTTTGAATCGCGACCGTTACAGTTTGATTTTTGCTGGTAGAATTGTACAGCGGCAAGCTGAGACTGTATTGAATTCCGTAATTGCCGTGGGCGCGGTATGCTGTATCTGGGTAGCGGACTAACATCCTGGCACTTTGCACTTGATTTGTGCCCAGCATTCCGCGCGGGAGGCTGCTTAATGCGTAGGAAAATGCTGTTCCGGGTTGGGGAATTGCTAGGTTTGATGTGGCTTGGTTGTCTGAGAGAAGTGCTCGCCATTCTGAACCTAATGCTACACCGGCTACTCTGCCGTAAATTACTTGACCTTCGGTGATTTCGGGCGGTGTGGGAGTTCGATCGCGCGGCCCGGCTATATTACCATTGTCTAATAAGTTTTGCCATTCTGCTAAGTTGGGCGATCGCTCGTTTCCCTGTGCGTCAACTCGGGCAAACATGGCCAGACTGGCAACATAGACTATACCATCGCTGCGTAACCGCATCAAAGTCGATCGACCGTTTAACGGCGGTACCAATCCCCGCACCGGTATCGGATGATTCATCAACAGTTCGCTTTTTCCCGGTGGAATAATTAACCCAGGCCCAAACTCTGACTGTCTTCTTCCTCTCAGAATATCATTCACAGCGCGGCTTCCCGGCCCCGCGTAAATATTACTGTTTGAATTATCGACTTGCGGCGGTAATTCAATAAAAGGTGCATCGGGTTGGCTGAGATAACTCGCAGCTTGCAATATATCTAATTTTACTGGTTTATTGCCCGGATTGTAAACAATTACTCCTTGATACAAGGTTCGCAAATCTTCCGGCGAAGGTGCGCGCGCGATGTGGTGGGCAAATATGTCGAAACGTCCTTCAAACGGAAAGTTTAAATGTGCCGCCGGAAATCTTTTACCCTCCCGGGGAAATGTCGAAAGCAAAATTCCTTCTTGTAGCACTAATTCGGGACTGTTGCTGTTAAATACTGGTATGTTGTCTAACTGTCCGGGGAGAGCTCGCACTTCTTGGATTTGGATCATTTCTTGAGGTGTGGAAGGGCTTGGGGCTAAGGGGATAATTGATAGAAGTGGCAGCATTTTTTGATATTTTGCATGGGTTAGAGGAGATTCTTTTATTAACCGCAGAGGGCGCAGAGGGCGCAGAGGAAGAGAAGAGGAAGTAAATATTCGTGTCAGGCGGGTTGGGTACTGAGATTTTGCTCACTCGTCCCTAGGAGATATTGTGATTTTTACCGCGCCCACTGTTCTAATATGTAATTGTAAAATTTGGCGGTGTCTACTTTATCCATTGCTTGAATTTTTCGCCCTCCTATTTTAACTTTTGTGCGTCCTTGGCTGAGGCCTTCGGTAATAATTTCTGTTTCCCATTCTCGCAGTTGGTAAAATTCGGGATGCGCTAAATAAGCGGTTGCCAAAATGTCCCAAAAATAGAAATCTTGAGATATTGCGAAGGCATAACACTGTCCTGCTAAGTCGGAAATGGGATATTTGCGCTGTCTTGCTAAGAGATTGGAAAATTCTACAGTCAGCGGTACATTATTAGTGATATCTAAAGGACACATGACAACGGGAATTTGGGTTTGCCAAATTCTATCGATTGCTATCGGGTCCCAGTAAGCATTCCATTCCGCCGACATATCTTGTCCGGGTTCCATATCTTTGCTAACATTGCCGATAACATTTAGGGCGCCTCCCATCCAGACAATTTCTTGAATTTTGCTTTCAATTTCTGGCGCGATATCTAAAGCTTGCGCTACTGTTGTTAACGGCCCCGTTACCATTAATGTGACTGGTACGGCTGCATCTCGCAAAACTCGCACCATAAAGTTTTGTCCGGGTTCTGATATTAACGGCGTCTCAATGGTTCCTTTTTCATTTAGAATGGGAAGTCGATCGACTGCAAAGGAATCTCGCCGAAATAACACCGGAAATGGGTTGAGTCCCCGCACCGTACTCGCCGCCACCGGAACTTCTGAACGCCCCATCAAATCCAGGATTTTGCGCGTTGCACTCACCGCCGGTTGAATGTAGCAGTCCGCAGGAGTTACAATTACTCCCAGGGTTTCGACTTCCTCCATTGTCATCAGCAACACGACTGATAGATAGTCGTCAACTGCACCGTCGTGATCCATGAGTACGAGTTTTTTGGACATTTTGCTTCCCGGGTGACTGAATTAGTGTAAAGTACAAATATTAATTTTTTTGTCCGATAAACACAACTGCCTCAACTATATGAATACAGTATCACCTTACGGTTCTTGGAAATCACCTATTTCTTCCGATTTAATTGTTTCTGGAACTGTCGGACTCGGACAAATTGCTATTGACGGCGATGATATTTATTGGGTTGAGGGAAGGCCTTCGGAAGCCGGGAGAAGCGTCCTCGTGCGGCGCACTCCTGACGGTAAAATCAGCGACGTGACACCCCCTCCTTTTAATGTTCGCACTCGCGTTAACGAATACGGCGGCGCTGCTTTTGCAGTTGCTGGCAGTGTTGTGTATTTTTCTCATTTTCCCGACCAACGTATTTATGTTCAAACATTAAATTCTCAACCCGAACCTCTGACTCCTGCTGCTAATTGTCGCTATGCAGATGCGATAGTTGACAAGCAGAGAAATCGCCTGATTTGCGTGCGCGAAGACCATGCAGGTGAGGGCGAACCTGTTAATACTATTGTTAGCATTAATTTAGATGACGGCGAAGATATTCAAATTTTAACTCAGGGCAATGATTTTTATGCTTCCCCTCGTTTAAGTCCAGACGGTTCTCTACTTTGCTGGATTTGTTGGAACCATCCAAATATGCCGTGGGATGGCACAGAATTGTGGGTGGCAGAAATTAATGCTGACGGTTCTTTACGGGAAAAATACTTAGTTGCTGGTGGGGTTGATGAGTCGATTTTTCAACCGGAATGGTCGCCCGATGGAGTTTTGTATTTTGTTTCTGACAAGTCTAACTGGTGGAATTTCTACCGCTGGCCATCGATAACCCCCCTCAATCCCTCCTTGGTAAGGGGGGAAGCAGAGATAGAAACCAGCTTGTGCGAAATGGCGGCTGAATTCGGACTTCCTCAGTGGGTTTTTGGAATGTCTACTTATGCTGTTGTCTCGGAAAGCAAAATTATTTGCACCTACACTCAGCAAGGCAAGTGGTATTTAGCGAGTCTCGATTTGACGACAAAGCAGTTGACAACAATTGACACGCCTTACACTGATATTTCGTCGGTCAAATCGCGGGGTGAAACTGTGGTTTTTCTAGCAGGTTCGCCGACTGAATCTACTGCGATTGTACAACTCAATGTAGCAACAAGCAAACTAGAAATATTGCGCCAATCGAGCAATTTAAGCATCAATCCGGGTTATCTTTCTGTACCGGAACCGATTGAATTCCCCACGGAAAACAATTTGACGGCTTTTGGTTTCTTCTATCCCCCGAAAAATCAAGATTTCGCAGCGCCTGCTGGTGAAAAACCGCCGCTTGTTGTTAAAAGTCACGGCGGCCCAACTGCTGCTACTTCTAGCAGCATGAATTTGAAAATTCAATATTGGACGAGTCGCGGTTTTGCCGTACTTGATGTTAATTACGGCGGGAGCACTGGTTACGGCCGAGAATACAGAAAGAGACTGCAAGATAGTTGGGGAATTGTCGATGTTGACGACTGCGCTAACGGTGCTAAATATTTAGCTCAAAAGGGTTTAGTTGATGGCGAAAGAATGGCGATCGCCGGAGGCAGTGCAGGGGGGTACACTACTCTCTGCGCTCTTACTTTCCGCGATGTGTTTAAGGCCGGTGCGAGCTATTATGGAGTTAGCGATTTGGAAGCTTTGGCCACGGATACTCACAAATTTGAAGCGCGCTATCTGGATGGATTGATCGGGCCTTATCCTGAAAGAAAAGATTTGTATGTAGCTCGTTCGCCGATTCATTCCGCCGAACGTTTATCTTGTCCCGTTATCTTTTTTCAAGGATTAGAAGATAAAGTGGTTCCGCCTAATCAAGCAGAAATGATGGTAGAAATATTGAAAGCTAAAGGTTTGCCGGTTGCTTATGTTGCTTATGAAGGGGAACAGCACGGTTTTCGCCGCGCTGAAAATATCAAAAGAACTCTTGACGGCGAATTCTATTTCTATTCGCGGGTGTTTAAGTTTGAGTTAGCTGAACCTGTGGAGGAAGTGCAGATTTACAATCTTTAGAAAACATTAAGTTTGCAGTTGCTCTGTTTGTGCTAAAAAGCAACTGCAATCTTTAGCATAATTCGCAAAGATTAAATGTGATTGAGTTCACAATTTTTGCTATTTGCTGTCACAACTTTTTGCTGTTGATTGTCACACTTTTTAAGGAAATACACTGACAGAATATCAGAGTGCGATCGCCTCCTGTTACCCCAGAAACTCCCGATCGCGCGATCGTCGAATTCAGACTTAATCGCTATGCAAACTCCTGTCCACCTGATTCCATCTGCTTTGGGCGAGCTGTTTGCCGAAGTGAATCAAAATGGGTACATTACTCTAGCCGATAGGTATGGTTTGATGGCTGCTATTTTTGATGAAAATTTGCCTGAGGAAGACAAACGCTCGATCGATCGGCTGCTGCGCTCTGTGTGCCGGGGAAGGATAAAATTAGTTAACGAACTGTCTATGATCAGATAAGTGCCGATTATTTTCCTTGACGATATTTTTTAAAATCTCCACAATCAAAAACAGTCCTAATTGTCTCATAATTAGGACTTCGAGCAAGGAAACCATTTTTAATTTGTGAGCGATATAGAACTTACGCAAAAAAAAGTTGGGCGCGCGAATTATAGTCGTAGGGTGCGCTGCACCTTACATAATTAGATTCTGGCCCAACGAGTGAACAAGTTTAACGTGCAGGTATAGTTGTCGCCAACTGTAACTTGCTCAAACTTTCTTCAGGCTGAACATCCATCTGATAGCTGAGTGCCGAAGGAACCCCGAGTACGCAGCACGGAAAATTATTGCCTAGTTCCCTAACCAGCCGATGGTTGCCAGAACCACAGCCCAAGAACAGTAAATTTGCTGATTCTAATTCAACCACATTTGTCAGTTCTGTAGCAACCCGCCCGATGCGTAAATGAGCTTTGAATAAACCGCGCCATTCCTCAGCCAAACACCGCGCTTGCCACAGCAACTTATCTGCTACCTCGTACTCATTATTTTGACCACAAGTTGCTGGGAAATAATGCGGATCTCTCCAATTTTTTTGCTGGGATACCGAGGGAATTTCGGTTGGTAAAGCGAGCGCAGACGCGACACAACTAAGGGCGAATGTTTCCTCTAAATCAGACACTTTCTGCTGTGCAGCCAAGGCATTTGCTACAGCCAAGTTGCAAGTATCTTCGCGGTAAGTTTTTGGCGATTCGTCGATCACGTATACGACTTGAACCGTGACTTCTTTAGTTGTTACTAAACGAGTTTGATGCGCCATCCAAAGGGTAATATCCAGAGCTATTTGACTTTGGGGAGAACTGTTGTAACCGACAATAAAATTGATAGTTTTGGCCTGTTTTGGGGATTTTGATTTCTTAGAAACTGGTAAGGTTTGCTCCGGCAGCAACACCATTTCTTCTGCTAAATTTTGGTATCCCAATGCACTTTCAAAACGCGCTAACATTGTTTTGAGATTCACAGGCTTAACCTCTCTTAAGTAAATTGTTATGTCGATCCGTCGGGTGTTATTCGTCTTGAGTAAAGTAGCGATCGAGAAAATTCAAAGCATAGTTGCGGAGTTCGTAATACTCCTGGGATTCCCGCAACTCTTGGCGATCGCGCGGGCGCGCAAACGGCACTGACAAAATCTCTCCTATTGTCGCCGCCGGGCCGTTTGTCATAAGCACAATGCGATCGGACATATAGATAGCTTCATCCACATCGTGAGTAATCATCATGGCAGCTTGTCTGTGATTTTCCCAGATATCCAGCACCTGTTTCTGCAACTTGCCGCGAGTTAAAGCATCGAGGGCTCCAAACGGTTCGTCCATTAATAACATTTTCGGTCGAATTGCCAAAGCTCGCGCAATCCCAACCCGCTGTTTCATGCCCCCTGAAATTTCGTCTGGATATTTATCGGCTGCCGATGTTAAGTTTACCATTGCTAGGTGTTCGTTGACAAGACTAATCTTCTCGGAACGGCTAAGACTTTGCAAAACTTCATCAACTGCCAGCCGAATATTTTCCCGCACCGTCAGCCAAGGCAGCAATCCGTAGTGCTGAAATACCATCATGCGATCGGCTCCCGGTTTGCGAATTTCTTTTCCTTCCAGTGTAACCATTCCCCCGCTCTGTTTTTCCAAACCTGCCACTATTTTTAGCAGCGTTGATTTGCCACAGCCAGAGTGACCGATTACCGAAATAAATTCGTTTTCTCCAATACTTAAATTGATATTTTCCAAGACGCTAAATTCTGTACCGTCACCATTTTTGTAAGACTTGAACAAATTGTCGATTTCCAGAAATAGACGATCACTCTTGAGGGAACTTTTGGTACTGGTAGAAGTAGAAGTGTATTGGCTCACGGTATTCTCCTAAAAAGTAGTAAAGTGTTAATTAAATTTTCTGGCTGTTGCCTAAATCCTAAAATTGGGCAGTCGGTTTCCACCGACTTTAGCTATTAGCCAGGGACTTAAGTCACTGGCGAGACGGTAGGAAAAGCGCCAAATCTCAAACATTAAGACTGAAAAAAAGACTGAGGGCGGTTTGCTCGAATTTCAAAACTATTCAAATAACCCACCGGATCGCTAGGATCAAATCCCTTTTTATCAATGAAAAGTTCCGCAGGTTCCACTTGGTAATCCTCCTTCGGACAATCGATCGCCATTTCGGCAACAATCTTGCGGTAAAGGTCGGTTCTCCAAGCTTTTTTAGCTAATTCTTCAGCATTTTTTGGCATTTCTTTAATGTGTCCCCAGCGAGCGGCTTGAGTCATCAACCAAATACTTTGAGACTGCCACATAAATGTTGAATGATTTCCCGGTATTTGAGGCAAATTCTTAGGAATGTCATAGAAAATAGTTACATCTTCCGATTGTATGGTGCGGTCTTTTCCGTCAAACCCCCCATAGTTGTAGTCGCCAACTATTGCCGGTCGCGTAAATTTGTCGATCGGCCCTTTTTTCGGTTTCGCCCCCGTAAACGATCGCTCAGTCAGCAACGCCGCTATTTCATTGCGATTTTCCGGCTTGCTGCAATACTGACAAGCTTCCACCATTGCCTTAACCAGCGAGTAATAAGTCTTCGGATTTTCGTTAATGAATGATTCCATTACTCCCAAAACGCGATCGGGATGTCCCAGCCAAACTTCCTTGCCTTGCACGAAGGTAAAACCCACTCCCAAATTGCCTTGAATTGCCCGCGTATTCCAAGGTTCTGCCACCATGTAAGCCTGCATCGCCCCAATCCTGATGTTCGTTACCATCTGCGGCGGCGGCACAATAATTACCCGAAATTCTTTGAACGGATCGACACCGGCAGCCGCCGATATGTAGCGGACAAAGTATTCGTAAATCGCGGAACTCAGAACCACTGCCCAAACTCTTTTTTCCGGCGGCTGACTGTCAAAAAAGGCTCGAAATTGTTTGCCAAATTCTTCAAAATTGCCGTTGTATTCGTGCCACGGGCGTAAACCGAAATCCCACATCGCTTTGTTCATCGTCATAGCGTTGCCGTGGCGGTGAATTGTCATTGCCGCGCACAGGGGTGCGTGGCGCGCTCCTTCGGCCCCAATTCGGGCGTTTGTGACGGCGCCGGATACGACTGGGGAGGCGTCGAGGCGACCGAAGATTACGCCGTCGCGGGAGGTTGCCCAGCTTGCTTCGCGGTTGAGTTGGACGTTTAAACCGTATTTGCGGAAAAAGCCTTTTTTCCAGGCGATCGCAAATGGTGCACAATCGTTAACCGGCACGTATCCTACGGTTAAATTTGGTTTTTCTAAGGTTCGGGAATCGACGATCGGCTTTACGGCTGAGGCTTCTTCTGTGAGTCCTTTTGCCGATCGATCCGCGCTAATTGCACAACCAGATAAAGCCATTCCCGCCGCCACCGAGCCCATTCCTTGCAAAAACTCTCGGCGCTTCCATTCATTGGAAAACTTGTCACTCATATTTAATTTGACTAATGACTGTTGACTGTTGACTGTTGACTGTTGACTGTTAACTGTTAACTGTTGACAACTGCCAATAGACTAATGATTAACGATCGATCGATGCGTTACCAATTCCTGAACTTTGTCAACAGCAGCGTCGAGCAACAATCCAGTTAAACCAATTACAAACACCGCTAAAAATACCGAACTCAGGTTCAAACGGCTCCACTCATCCCAGACAAAAAAGCCAATTCCCACACCGCCTGTCAGCATTTCCACCGCCACAATCACCAGCCAAGCAATCCCCAAACTAATCCGCAAACCTGTAAAAATGTATGGCAAACTCGCGGGCCAAATTATCTTGGTAATCCGCCTCCAGCGCGGCATTTCCAACACTCGCGCCACATCCAGATAATCCTGAGAAACGCTAGAAACTCCCAAAGCTGTGTTGATAATTGTCGGCCACAAAGATGTGATGAATATGACAAAAATTGCCGACGGCTCTGCTAAATTAAAAATTGATAAAGCTATCGGCAGCCAAGCTAGCGGCGACACTGGTTTGAAGATTTGAATCAGCGGATTGAGCGCCATCATTGCCGGTTTCGACATCCCTATGAGAAATCCCACGGGAATCGCCACTGCTGCACCCAGCAAAAATCCCACCAACACCCGTCGCAAACTCGCTAGCAGCAGCCAGCCAATGCCTAAATCTCCAGGCCCGCGCTGATAAAATGGATGGAATATGTAATCTAAATTAGCTATTAACGCCTGATAAGGAGTGGGAATCAAATCGCTGTTGAAGCTGGCAACAATCCACCACAGGCCAAGAATTCCCAAAAAACCCGCCGTCGGCAACAAAACAGCATCTCGGATGACAACGGGTTTTACACGTTTCCACGTTGCAACTCCTGCAACTGCGATCGCAGATAAATTAAGCTGTATGAACATTTCAATCTCCTTCAGAGTCAGGGCAGGTACAAGAATCTTGAACAATACCAACCTGAGACACTGACGAAGCCAAAAAATCTTTTTCAGAACATTTGGCTTTTCAGTCTCTTCTCAATGCCTGCGAAGTTAGCTGACGGGCTAGGACTGAGAGATGTCCTTCTCCTGAGATTTCAAAATCAAAAATTACACTTCAATTTGGGAATTTTTAACTTTGCTTTTTAATTCTGTAGAGATTCGCCCCGAAAATTGGTTCCTCCGCTCCAGCCACACGCTTGGTTTGATCGCGCAGTGCTGGATTAGGCTTGACTTTTTAAGCCAATTTAACATAAGCTAGCATGAGCGTATAATTCTGTCAATACGTCTTTAGGAGTAGCTATTTGTGGCGAAGCTAAAAAGTTGAGTGAAAATTCAAACAGTTAATTATTCAACTAACCTAGACATATAAAATACGATCGCTAACTTGATTTATATATTTATATATAGGGCCATGATAGATTTTAGCCAAGCGCTACAAGATAAAATTGATATAATTACCGAAAACTGGATCGAAGCTGTTCGCGCCGACGAGCAAATCGAAACCGCCAAGCAACTCACCTACACTTCCGTGCGCGACAGCCTTCCCATCGTACTGCAAGCGATCGTAACTATGCTGTCCCAATCAGAAGAAAGCGACATTCGGACACTTATAGAAAAAAGTTTAGACCACGGGACTGTCAGGGCAAAACAAGGCTACGATGCCGAAGAAATTGCGCGGGAATACCGCTTGCTGCGGAGGGTAATTTTCGATGCTATAGAGCCAGAATTGCTAAAAGGCTCAGCCGCTGAAGTCAGCCGAGCTTACCGCTTAATTGACAGTGCCCTCGACGAAGTAATTGCTGACTGTTTCAAAACCTATACCGAGGCAAGATTCCAAGAACTACAGGAGTTGCAAAACCAATTGCAACTTACAAATCAAGAGCTGAATCGCTTACTTCGCGCCAGTCAAGAGAATCTATCTCACTTAGCTCACGAATTGAAAACTCCCCTCACCTCTATTATTGGTTACTCAGAATTGTTTTTGCGCCAAAGAAACAATCCTGGACTTAAAGATTCGGCTCCCAATTTGGCACATATTGATAAAGTCCTCACCAACGGCAGACTGTTACTTAGATTAATTAACGATACTCTCGAAATCTCCCGGTACGACGCGGGACGCATAAAATTGCAGCTAAGTGCGACAAATGTGCGATCGGCGATCGGCACTGTTGTCGAAATACTCGATCCTTTGGCTAAAGCAAAAAATTTAGAGATCGCCGTTGAGTGCGATCCGGTTCTCGATCAAGTTATGACAGATTACTTGCGCTTGCAGCAAATTCTCACCAACTTGGCGAGCAACGCCATTCGCTACACCCAAGCTGGTACTATTACCATAAAAACCGAATTATTGCCAGACCAACATTGGAGTATCTGCATCACCGATACAGGAATTGGCATTGCTTCCGAAGACTGCGATAAGATTTTTATGCCCTATTTTCGGGCCGACAACTCCCTGGCACCTTACATTCCTGACAGTACCGGCTTAGGGCTAGCAATCGTAGCTCGATTAGTCAACCTATTGCAAGGCAAAATCGAATTAGTTTCTCAAATAGGAGTTGGCTCCTCCTTCACTGTCACTTTTCCCTTAGAAATCGATCGATTTTAAACAAAAAATCCGCTTGAGTTGCCAAGTAAATGTTGCCTGTGCGATCGCAGCTTGCACGTTTTCCATTTAGTCCCCTGACAAAATTAAAAATTAAAAATTAAACCCTCTATGCTTGAGGGAATATACTACTTTTGGGCTCTTTTGTCAAGAAACTTAAGTGCTGGTTGTTGCAGCAACAAGCTGGTATCGACTCATCAAGAGAGAGCCCGCACAGGGAAAAAATCACCTCAAAACTACTTCTTTTGGCCGGGTCGCGATCGCCAGAAGTTTGGTATGGCGATCGGGCGATCGCTCAACTACAATGAAGCATGGCCAATATCTGCCAAACTTCACCCCCACGCCGACATCATGGACTACAGCCAAGTGCTCGCCGACAAAACCGATACTATCGTCCAAAACTGGATTGAAGCAGTTCGTCTGGATCGGAAAATTGAAATTGCTGAGGCCCTACCGCACTCAGCAATCGAAAATCACATACCTTACCTGCTGGCGGCGATGGTCACAGTGCTTTCCCAATATCAAAACAGCGAAATAAAACTAATAATTGAAGCCAGTTTAGATCACGGATTTCTCAGAGCCGAACAAGGCTACGACGCCGCAGAAGTAGCCCGCGAATACCATTTATTGCGTCAAGTCATATTCTCCCAATTAGAAGCCGAATTGCTAGCAGGAAGCGTCGCAGACGTATTCAGAGCTTTTCGGCTGATAGATACCGTACTAGACGAAGCAATTGCCCACTGTTTCAATAGCTACGTCGCTCAGAGGCTGCAGGAACTTCAACAAATCCAAACTCAGTTACAACTCACCAATCAAGAACTCTCTCGCCTTGTCAGCGTCAATCAAGAAAACGTCTACCATTTGGCTCACGAACTCAAAACTCCTCTCAACTCAATTATTGGTTATTCCGAACTATTCTTGCGAAAAGAAAAATGGCAATCTGAAGTCAAAGATACCCTCCCCGGCATCGAACACATCGAGCGAGTATTGCGTAACGGCAGACAGTTGCTGCGCCTGATTAACGACGCACTAGAACTTTCTCGCGCCGACAGCGGAAAAATTAAACTTCACCTGCGGCCAACTAATGTACGATCGGTAATTAACACCGTAGTAGAAATGATGCAGCCAATGGCTGATGCTAAAGGATTAAAGCTCGCTATTACCACCGACTGCGCCCCAAAACAAGTAATCGCCGACGGACAGCGGCTGCAACAAATTGTGACCAACCTTCTAAGCAATGCCATTCGCTATACAGAATCCGGTACCATCGAATTAAGTTGCCACTACGCTGGAGAAGCAAATTGGGCGATCACAGTTACAGATACCGGCATTGGCATCGCCCCCGAAGATACAAACCGTATCTTTGACCCCTTCTTTCAAGCAGGAGAAGCCAGCAAACAGCTCTTTCCTGCCGAAAGCACGGGCCTGGGATTAGCAATAGTATCGCGGCTCGTCACGCTGCTGCAAGGCAAAATAGAGCTAGTATCAGAAATAGGAGTCGGTTCAACTTTTACCGTGATTCTGCCCCTAGAAGTTAAAATCCTCCAAGAAGTAAGCTAAACATTAAGTTCAAATTTTTACATCTGCAAATCCTATGCCCGCAGCCAACCTGAGCCCTTCCACCACAGCCTTTCCCCTCACCGCCGTAGTCGGGCAAGAAGCAATCAAACTCGCCCTGCTGTTAGCAGCAGTCGATCCCGGATTGGGAGGAGTTGCGATCGCAGGCCGCCGCGGTACAGCAAAATCAGTAATGGCCCGCGCCTTGCACTCCTTACTGCCACCCATTGAAATTGTTAAAGATTCTTTTTGCAACGCCGAACCTAATGAAATTCTTGCAGAACAGGCATCAGGCTTGTTACCAGAAAATGGCGGGCAAGATGCCCACACCACCGATACTAATTCCCCACATACAGAAATAATTCCCACACCATTCATTCAAATCCCTTTGGGTGTCACAGAAGACAGACTCTTAGGTTCCGTCGATGTCGAACAATCAGTAAAATTTGGTCAAACCGTATTTCAACCTGGACTCTTAGCCCAAGCAAATCGAGGGGTACTTTATGTAGACGAAATTAACCTCCTCGATGACAATATTTCCAACCAATTGCTAACAGTATTAACCGAAGGACGCAACCAAATAGAGCGCGAAGGCATTAGCTTTCAACACCCCTGCAAGCCTCTATTTATCGCCACCTACAACCCCGAAGAAGGGCCGCTGAGAGAACATTTGCTCGATCGAATCGCGATCGTACTTTCAGCCGACGCAGCACTCGAACTAGAAGAAAGAGTCTATGCAGTAGAACAAGCTTTATCCTACTCCAGCTCCCCCCAAGAATTTCTCAATCAATACAGCGAAGATACCGACAACCTCAAAACCCAAATCATTCTAGCCAGAGAATGGCTCAAAGATGTCAGCATTAAACGCGAACAAATTGCCTACCTAGTAGAAGAAGCCATCCGGGGTGGCGTTCAAGGACACCGCGCCGAAATATTCGCAGTCCGCGTCGCCAAAGCCGCGGCTGCCATCGAGGGACGCACAGAAGTTAACGCCGAAGATTTGCGCCGCGCCGTAGAATTAGTCATCGTGCCCCGCGCCACCATCATCCAAACTCCCCCAGACGAAAACTCTCCTCCTCCTCCACCCCCACCGCCTCCGCAAAAGCAGTCAGAACAAGAACAAGACGAACCAGAAAACGAGCAAGAAGACGAAGAAGACCAAGAGGATGAAGACAACCCGGAACCTGAAGAAGAACCAGAAAAAGATACCATTCCCGAAGAATTTCTCTTCGACCCCGAAGGCGTAATTCTCGACCCCAGCGTGCTTTTCTTCGCCCAAGCCGCCAACCGCCAAGGCAAATCGGGAAGCAGAAGCACCATTTTCTCGGAAGATAGAGGCCGTTACGTCAAGCCAGTATTGCCCAAAGGCCCCGTCCGCCGCATCGCCGTTGACGCCACCCTCAGAGCCGCCGCACCCTACCAAAAAGCCCGCCGGGACCGGAATTCAGACCAGGAATCCACCGCCGGCTCAATCACAAATCGAGAGAAGCGTGTATTTGTCGAACAGGGAGACATTCGGGCGAAGCGCTTGGCCAGAAAAGCTGGAGCTTTAGTCGTATTTGTCGTCGATGCTTCGGGTTCGATGGCGCTCAACCGGATGCAGTCGGCCAAAGGTGCAGTCATGCAGCTACTCACAGAAGCTTATCAAAGCCGCGACCAAGTTGCTCTCATCCCCTTTCGCGGAGAACAAGCAGAAGTGCTGCTACCGCCGACTCGCTCGATAGCCTTGGCCCGCAAGCGTTTGGAACGGTTGCCCTGCGGCGGCGGTTCCCCCCTGGCACACGGTTTGACTCAAGCCGTGCGCGTGGGAGTCAATGCGCGGCAGTCTGGAGATATCGGTCAAGTGGCGATTGTCGCAATTACCGACGGGCGGGGGAATATTCCTTTGGCTCGTTCTTTGGGGGAACCAATTGTAGATGGAGAAAAGCCTGATATTAAGAAGGAATTGTTAGAAATTGCGGCGAAAATTCGCGGGTTGGGAATGCAGTTGCTGGTGATTGATACCGAGAGCAAGTTTATTTCGACTGGCTTTGCGAAGGAATTGGCCAACACTTCTGGAGGGAAATACTATCACTTGCCGAAAGCTACCGAACAGTCGATCGCCGCTATGACTAAAAATGCTCTGCGTGACGCGATCGGCTAAAATCCTGATAGCCGCATTTATCTGCGTTTATTCGCGTTTATCTGCGGTTAAAAATCCCAAAATTAGACTTTTTGCCAAAAGTCTAATTTTTAACTCTCGCTCTCCGGCGGCTCACCGCCAGCGAACCCGCAACTAAACCCAACCCTACCACCGTCGAAGGCTCAGGAATTCTTACGGGCAGAGGTACGCGGTTTGCCGTCCCCCGGTTCGGGGTTGAAGAAGTTGTACTTTGGGGGAGTTGACCAGTCTGAGCCAGCAGCCAATTTTCTGAACCCTGCCATGAAGTAGCGGTAGAAACGGCTCGGACATTAGCTGCAAGGGCAGCTTGACCGCCGGAAATAACGGCTGCGGCTAATAAAATTCCGGCTGCAGGTGGCAATAATTTGCGATCGAAAAAGGTGTACATTAGATATTACCTATTTGGCATTTTGTCGATAGAAGTTGATCTATTCATTAATTTTTTGGGTATCCTCTGTCTGAGCTACCTTAGCAATTAACGGAACCGATTTTATATTTTATATTTTATATTTTATATTTTAGATTATTGAAGTTTCTGGTCCCTAGTTTCAACTAAGTCGCAAATCAAAAACCTAAAATCAAATGTGGCCCATGCCTCTAGCATATACTCCTTGATCCCCAATCGTAAATCCCCCCTCCAAAATTGATTGACTTCAGCTATATGTGATTTGATCGACTTTAAGCTAGCCCTTGGCCGCATATAGCCCCGACCCTTTAAACTTAATTATAGCTTTGCCGCGAGGCGCAACGGTGCCAGACAGCTACACGGCACAGACCTGTACGCAGTCGATTATAAACAATCGATCCCTGCTTTGCAGTGATTTCACCCCCGTTCTTTATCAAATCTTTAAACTCTTTCAGGTTTTGCAAACAAAGTGTAAAGCTGTCAAAATGATAGATAGCAATTCTCAGCCAAAATTAGGTAAATCCTCGTGAGTAACACTAGCAATTTCCGCGAAGCCGTGCGCGAGGCCAAAAACCACGCGCTGGTAGGGCCCAACGTCATCTCCAACGCTCTCCCCTTCGTGGGCGGCGGACTTGTCTTAACTGCTGTCGGCACCTACGGGGGCCTGGGAGTGATCCGCAACTATCCCAGGATCTTCTTTCCCACATTCATCGCCGCGATCGTCCTAGAATTAATTCTGTTCTTTGTCGCTCGCGCCGCCGCCGAACAAGGTAACAAAAATACCGCTTTGCCCCTGCTGGCAACCTACAGCCTGCTTTCCGGCTACACCCTCAGCGGATTGGTGTCTGTAGCCCTCCGAAGCCAAGGCGTCGGCATCTCCGGCATCGGTTTTGCCGCCCTCGGATGCGGCATTACCTTCATCGCCGCCCGCCAAATTGGCTCCAACCTTTCTGAACAAGACGGCATGGCCCTCACCAAAACTATCAGTTTAGGTGTGATTGCTTTGTTTGTCGTTGTTGCCGGTCAGTTTCTGCTCTCTCTATTTGGCGTCTACACCCCAACTTGGTTGGAAATTGGCATTTCTGGCATCGGCGTGTTTATATTTGCCGGTGCTGCGATCGTCGATTTTTACATATTACCCCGCAGCTACCGCGACGATCAGTATTTGCCCGCTGCTCTGTCGATGTACTTGACCTACATCAACTTGTTCATCTTTATTCTGCGCCTGCTGATTGCTCTCAACGGCCGCGATTAATTCAAACTTTAGCTTATTAAAAAAAACCGCGGCTCGATCGACATCCTGCCGCGGTTTTTTTTTTAGATTTGGAATCAAGATAGTCGTCATCCTCTCCTCTGTCCCTCATACAAAAAATTTATATCATGTTCACAGCCGGCAGGCATCAGGTATAATTTTACTTTTTAATCACTCAATCAAAGCTCTTGTTATCTAATTGTGTCGATCGCGATTTCAATATTAATCACAAATTAATTGGGGAAAACTCATGTACTTAAAATATGAAGATATCAGGACAGTCAGCGTAGAAATTACCTCCCGGTGCAATGCAGCTTGCCCGCAGTGTCCCCGCACCGACAACCCGATTTTGCCGGGGGCGGAATTAAAGATGGAGGATATTGAGAGAATTTTCCCACAAGAGTTTTGCTCTCAGTTGGATTTGGTTTATATGTGCGGCAACTACGGCGATGCTATGACTAGCAATACCACAATTCCGGCGATCGAGTATTTGCACCGCATGGGAGTTCCTCATATCAGCCTGTACACAAATGGTAGCGGACGCAATCCAGACTGGTGGCAAGCCCTGGCACAGGCGATGACAGGAGAACATGATCGCGTAATTTTTAGTATCGACGGGTTGGCAGATACTAACAGCATCTACCGCCAAAATACCAACTGGGACAGGATAATGCAATCTGTTAATGCCTTTATCCAAGCTGGCGGAAAAGCTGTATGGCATTACTTGATATTTGAACACAACCAGCACCAAGTAGAAGCAGCGCGGGATTTAGCCCAACAATTAGGATTTGTCGAGTTTGTACCGAAAGCTACTTCTCGTTTTGTGGCGAAAGAGATTTATGACAAAGAGTCCGCAAATCAACAGCCCCAGAAGGCAGAAAACTCTCAGGTAGAGGCTAAGAGCGATCGCCAAAACCAACCAGCAACAGCTAATGTGTCAGCCCCTCAGCATCAAGAACAGGCCGCGCTTCAGTTCCATCGACAAGCTGAGGAATGTTTGAAACAAGGAAAGCTATCAGAGGCGATCGCAGCCAGCCAACAAGCCCTGAAAATTCAACCTAATTTTGCAGCAGCCTGGAAAACTTTGGGCAATGCTGTTCAAGGTTTGGGGAAGATGCAAGCAGCAGCAGACTGTTACGCAAAGGCACTGAAAATTCAGCCTAATTTTCCAGAAGTTTATGCTAATGTCGGCAGTCTTTATGCTCAACAGCAACAGTGGCAGCCAGCTAGTGCTTATTACCAAAAGGCGATCGAGCTTAAACCCACTTTTGCCGGAGCTTATCGCAATTTAGCTAAAGTTTTGACGCAGTTGGGGCAACCAGAAAAAGCAAATTATGCTTGGTATCAAGCTATAGCTATCGAAACCTCTCAAGCACCAGAACCAACTCGTTCTGTTCCATCAAAGCCAGCCAGTGAAGAACTCCAACCCCCATCGTTGGAACAATATAAAAATCCACAGGGAGACCAATTTATCCAAGCTGTAGAAAAATTTGGTAGCCTAAACAATTACTACCGAAATGTAGAAATTAGCTGCCAAACTCAAGCCAGCAAAGAGATTTTCATCAGTTTTGAAGCGGAACTCTGGCCTTGCTGTTGGGTAAGCCATACTAAATACGCTGTTTATAACCACACTTACAGACCGCAAATGCTGGCTTTAATTGAAAAGTACGGAAATGGTTTTAATTCTCTCAGAACTCAATCGGTGAAAGATGCAATCGCCAGAGATTGGTTTCGCGAAGACCTCACAAAAAGTTTTTCCTGTTCTAAAAGGTTGGACGTATGCGCTCACGAATGCGGTAAAACTTTCAATTCAACAGGTTCGCAGTATATATAAGAAGGAAGGCACGACACGGGTTTGGACACGGATTTGGACACGGATACACGGATTAGTTGCTGAAATGTCAAAATTTCAGCTAAACTTAAAAATACACCCCAAAACTAGGAGAACTCACAGTGGAAGTTCTAGACATCAAACACAATATCGAAACATTGTCCGATCGACTGGGTACAACCCAGGACTATCTTTGACATCCCCGCACTTACAGCCAAAATTCAAGACTTAGAGCAAATCTGCGCCCAACCAGCATTTTGGGACGACCAAGATCGAGCTCAAGAAACCCTCCAAGAACTTAATGACTTCAAATCTCATTTAGAACAATATCGCGGCTGGCAAACGAGCTTGGAAGATGCTAAAGCTATTTTAGAACTGCTGGAGTTAGAAGCCGACGAGTCGCTGTTCCAAGAAGCCTCATCGAGTCTTTCTCAGTTAACCCGCGAACTCGACCAGTGGGAACTGCAACAATTACTATCGGGGCCCTACGATGAAGGCGGCGCCGTTTTGACAATTAACGCCGGGGCCGGCGGCACAGATGCTCAAGATTGGGCGGAAATGCTGCTGCGGATGTACACCCGCTGGGGGGAAAGTCAAGGTTACAAAGTACATTTAATGGAAATTTCCGAGGGAGAGGAAGCAGGTGTTAAATCGGCTTCTTTGGAAATTGTCGGTCGCTACGCTTACGGTTATATGCGATCGGAAAAAGGCACTCACCGCTTGGTCAGAATTTCGCCTTTTAATGCTAACGACAAGCGTCAAACCAGTTTTGCAGGCGTTGAAGTGATGCCAGTTCTCGATCGATCCGTCAAGTTGGACATTCCCGAAAAAGATTTGGAAATCACGACTTCCCGCGCGGGTGGCAAGGGCGGGCAAAATGTTAACAAGGTAGAAACCGCAGTCCGCATCGTTCACATTCCTACTGGTTTGGCCGTCCGCTGCACAGAAGAACGCAGTCAGTTGCAAAATAAGGAAAAAGCTTTGGCATTACTCAAGGCTAGGCTGTTGGTAATTGCTAAGGAACAGCGGGCTTCAGAAATTGCCGAGATTCGCGGCGATATGGTGGAGGCGGCTTGGGGCAACCAAATTCGCAATTATGTTTTTCACCCATACCAAATGGTCAAGGATTTGCGTACAGGGGTGGAAACAACCGCCATCGCAGATGTGATGAACGGCGAATTAGAGCCGTTTATTCAAGCTTACCTGCGGCAGGAAAATCAGTTGATAGCCCAAACTGATTCAACCGCGCGAATATAATTGGCGCCTTGACATACAAAGTCTGCCTGTGCAGACTAAAGAATCAAGAGCAGTAATGGCAGCGGATTTGCTATAATTTTGAGGTTTTGGGCGATCGCCCGACCTTCAACAGGTCGCGCGGTCAAAAACCTTGATATGATAAAACTTGATCTGACAAACACTAAGGAGAAATAATGACCCAAGTTGTAATAGGCGAAAATGAAGGGATTGAGTCAGCCCTACGACGGTTTAAGCGACAAGTTTCCAAAGCGGGTATTTTCCCCGACATGAGAAAGCACCGCCACTTTGAAACGCCGTTGGAAAAGCAGAAGCGCAAAGCTATTGCCAGAAGGACTAAGAGACGCTTTCACCGCACTAACAAACCCTAGAATTATTAGCACTAAATTGATTCGGCAGATATAATGCCTTGCGATTCTAGTACCGCAGCGACTCGGAGAATCACCGCTTCGCTGTAGGGAGCACCAATAATTTGTACCCCCAAGGGCAAAGCGCCGGGCCGCTGTACGACGGGCACGCAAAGAACGGGCAAGCCAATAAATGATAGGGGTTGGGTGAACAGTCCGAGATTGGGACGCACTAAGATTTCTTGTCCGGCTATTACCATTTTCTCGACGCCAATTTCAGGGGCAGCTATCGGGGTTGCGGGTGCGAGGATGATGTCTGTTTGTTGGAATATTTCGCGAATTCGATCGCGGTACCACTGTCTGAATCTCTGCGCTTGCAAGTACCAAGTCGCAGGGATCAGGGTTCCCGCTAAAAAGCGATCGCGCGTGGCGGGATCGAAGTCTTGAGGGCGCGATCGCAAATTATCTAAATGCAAGTTTCCGCCCTCGCAGGCGGTAATGATAAATGCCGCAGCCCTGGCGCGATCTGATTCCGGTATGCTGACAGTCGCAAGCCCCCCTATTTTTGGGGGGTTTGTTGTTTTTTTTGTGCTTATACCACAATCCAAGACATTTGTCAAGGCTTTAGCAACTATTTCTACAGCATCCATTGCTTCGGGTTCGGCCCCTGTGGCGAAATACCCGTCAGCAACAGCAATTCGCAATCCTTCGATACCTTGATTTAACTGCGGCGAACAAAGTTCTGGGGGGCGTTGAGTGCAAACTGGGTCACGAGAATCAGGGCCTTGCAGGATATCGTACAGCAGCGCCATGTCTCTGATCGATCGCCCAAATGGCCCTACACAATCCAAACTACCCGAAAATAAATAAGCGCCAGCCCTGGACAAACGGCCGTAAGTAGGCTTAAACCCAAAGACACCACACAAAGCAGCCGGTACGCGGATGGAACCGTTAGTATCAGAACCGAGGGTGATGGGTACAAAACCGGCGGCGACTGCTGCTGCGGAACCGCCGCTCGAACCGCCGGCGATGCGGCTAGTATCGTGGGGATTGCGAGTCGGGCCGTAGTGGCTGTTTTCGGTGACGAAACCGTAGGCGTACTCGTCCATGTTGAGAGTACCTACGAGTACAGCCCCGGCTTGTTTTAGTCGGGCGACCACGGCCGCGTCCTGGGTAGCCGGAGGATTGTCAGCGTTGATTTTTGACCCAGCTAGAGTAGTAATTCCGCCGATGTCGAACAGGTTTTTGACTGCGAAGGGAACGCCTGCTAAAGGGCCTGGGTTTTGGTTATTTGCGATCGAATTATCTATATTTTCGGCTGCTGCGAGTGCGCTTGATGCAGTGATAGCAGTAAAGCAATTAAAAGCTTTATCCTTAACAGCAATCCGTTCCAAAGCAGCACTTACCGCCTCTGTAGCCGTAACCTTACCACATTTAACAGCCGCTGCCGTAGCAACCGCATCAGCCTTCTCTAAAAAACATCTGCGTTCATCTGCGTTCATCGGCCCTCATCTGCGGTTAAAAATCTAAGGTTCAAACACCGGCGCGACTTCTACTTCTTGAGGTAAAGGGAATTCAGTAACGAGTCGGGCGATCGCAGCTATCCTCTCGAAGTTTACCACAACACCGGGGCGGTGTTCCGGGTCTAACGGTAAGTTTATCAGTTCGGCCGTGCGATCGACATATTCTTCTATATTTGTCATTAGTCCATCCCAAAAAAACATCAGCGTTCATCCGCGTACATCTGCCCTCATCTGCGGTTGAAAATCTAAGATTCAGATATAGGTGCGATCGATTATTGTATTGTAATCGCGATCGGGCTGTCAGTTATTATTGCTCAGTTTTTTGTATTCCTCGGATTGTCTGATATCATCTAAAGGAGATTTTGGCTCTAGTGGTTCATCAGAACAAAATTTTATAGATGTCTGCGGTTCCCCCGACAGGAAACTTCTATTAACTTTTATTTTAAGCTTTCCTTTTTGCCAACCTTTGGCACCAATCTTGAGAATTTGACAATCGATTCCTTCTTGAGGGGAACTCCAGTTTATCTCCCCTGTCTGAATAGTTGTTTCTTCGTTAATCGACAGAGATTGCATCCAATAATATATCGCTTTCTTGCGAGATTCCTTTTCTGCTGCCTCGATAGAAAATAGTATATAATCAAACTTCCTAGCGACTAGCTCTTTAAACCTCCCCACCGTAAAAGTAGCTTTCCCCAATAACAAAACATCATCCTCGCCGTCTAGTATCTCATAGCTTCTAGTGATTTCATTTTTTTCGTTCATTTTATTTCACAAAATTCTGCTGATTCCTATTTGATATTATTTCAAGCTATCTGAGTCAAGCTGGTTAACAAAATAAATTGACTCTCGCACTTTTCCCACTCAAACACTGACAGTTTCCCGCAACTTATCAACGGCAACATCCAGCGTAGGCAAAGCAAAATCCTCAGCATCCATCAATTCCTTAACCTTATCAAAAATCTCAACCTCCGCCTCTTCCTGATCAGTTAGCTTATCATAAAAATAAGGGTCAGTAAACCACTGCTCAAACGCTATCATTAACAAACCATTGGGCGAAAGTTCAAACCGCCAATACTTAGAAACTCTACTGTCAACCACTTCAAACAGCGGTGCCGGATTATGGATAGGATAATAGCTGTAATGATCATCACAAATATAGTACCAAATAGTCCCTCTCCATTCTCGGATAGCATAAACAACATATTCCTTGCCTATAGTTAGTGATAACTCAACCTTTCTAGTGTAACCGCGTGGCGGATCTATATATTCTTCAGGAAGAAATTCACCAGTCTTAGCAATACAACGAATTTTCATAACTTGATTACCTACAGATTTTTAGGGGCGGTTTTGGGATACTGTCGCTTGAATTTAAACTCCACATCTTGAAGAGTCTGACTGTTCCGAAACCAATGGACTTGTACGGAAGCTCCATTAATTTCAAAAGCCTCAACACTTGTCATTTTATCCCAATTCTCAGAATTTCCGCCATAAACAGCAATAAGTCTCGGTGCATCCCCCAACAATCTATCTGTACCGCAATGAATTACTATACAATTATCAGCCTTAGCGTCTTGCAGCAGAAGTTGTTCCGGCAAATTTCTCGGACTCTCATCGGGGATAGCACCTTGATTCACAATTTAACTGCTTAAAATATTGTTTGTCAAACCGAATAAAAACTCATTTTAGCAGGTTCAGTTTCCGCCAGCAACTTACCCCGCGAAATCACATACCGAACCGCAGCGCGCCTCCTAATTGCATCATAACAATCATCAGCATCCAACCCAATTAAAAACGACATCGCGCAGAACAATGCTATACTTTTGCTCAGGCATGACAATTGCACTTATTTTAACACTTGTAAACTTTATCCTTCCTAGTTGCGATTCAGCCTAGTGAGGCCAAAAGAATTCCCCAATCACTTGCGAACCCCCTCCTTCTTCTCCTCTGCGTCCTCTGCGCCCTCTGCGGTTAAAAAATATTACTCACAAAAGCAACCTCTAACGAGAATCACCCCGCAGAAAGCGCAACTACAAATCGCCAATATCAGACAATCTCAAACTCCAGATTGTGATTTTTTACCAAATCAAAAGTAAAATGGTCAACCACATTAGTATTGCTCAATTCCAGATTGTAAAAATCAACAAAATCCGCATCAAAATACGGCCCAGCGTGCCAAGTCCCCACATCTAACTTAATAAAACAATTGCCCGGAATCTGAAAAGCAGCCATATCCTCTAAACTCGGTTTATAGCTATCCCCAGGAGGCGCAACCGCCATCAACCAATCTTTCCCATCCAAAGAACCCAAACACTGAGTACATTTAACGTGTCGTGTAATTTTGCCAAACTTGCGACCTTTATGGTGCAGCCGCATAATGTAAAATCTAGGAATACCATTTTGCAAATTTAACTGAGCGTCCTCAGCATCGAAAGACTTGCCATCAACAGCCGCAAAGATAACTTGACCGTAACTCCGAAAATTCTCCGGTGTCACCCATTGTGCGGATAACTGCTTAGTCGAAATTGATTCGCTCATAAATCCCAACATCTCTAGCTTGATCCGTCACGAACATTCTAATACAGTAACTCGTCTCTTTTCTCTTCTGTGTGCCCTTTGTTGCCTCTGCGCTTAATTAATTAAATAAAAAAATCTAGTTTGCTTTCTCGATCGCCCAAAACACCCTTACAATCAAACTCAGCACACTGCTGCAAAAAACGAGCCGGAATATCAGGACGAGCACCCCAATGCAAATGCAAATAAGAAGCGTGCACCTGACAAACTCCCCAACCTTCAGCAACCGCCTCAACTTCCCCTCGCTTCCCATACCTCCAACTGTGATAAACTGGATTAGTCGGTTCCACAGTTAAATGCGATCGATGAAACTCATGTCCCCAAACCTCATCAAGAGCAGTTAACACCGAACTATCCCTCACCGCCACAGCTTCTCGGTATCCCAGCGTCAAACGCTTTCCCATTGCAGCAGCAGTTTCCAACACTCCCACCCCTGGCCAAGAATTGCCATCGAAGTCTACAATAGAATCGCACAAGTACATCAAACCGCCGCACTCCGCATAAGTCGGCATTCCCGAAAAAATCGCACTTCTTACCGCATCCCGAATTAAAACATTACTGCTCAATTTTTGAGCAAACACTTCGGGAAAACCACCACCAAAATATAACCCTTGCACATTGTCAGGAAAAACCGAGTCATCAAGGGGACTCCAAAATACCAACTGGGCACCCAACTCTTCCAACAAATCAAGATTGTCCTGATAGTAAAAATTAAAAGCCCGATCGCGCGCAACTGCAATCCTCACTCCAAATTGTTTTCCCAAACTGTTGACAACAGCATCTTTTTTAACTACAATTACAGAAGGGAGACTGTGCCTACCCGAAAGTTGCTCTGACCCCTCACCCGCCTCATTTCGAGTTGCAGTCAACAAAGGCAAAAGTTGCTCCCAGTCAAAACTAACAGCAGCCAAATCAGCCAACTTATCGATCGCAGCATGAAGATTCGGCAACTCCTCAGCAGGAATCAAACCCAAATGTCGATCGGGAATAGTAACAGCCTCATCCCTACGCAAAACGCCCAAAATCGGTAAATTGAGTGGTTGGAGAGCATCTTGAAGCAGCTCCAAATGTCGATCGCTAGCCACCCGATTGAGTACCAAACCAGCGAATTTAAGGTCAGGGTTAAAAGAACGAAAACCGTGGGCGATCGCAGCCACAGAACCAGAGAGCCTGCTGCAATCTATCACAAACAATACCGGCAAATTCAGCAAATAAGCAACATGAGCCGTAGAAGCAAAGGAAATAGAATAGTGTTGTTTTCCTTCGGGCTTCCTTAAATTTGTTAAATCCGTTAAATCCTTTACATCTCGTACAATCGTTGCCGAACTTCTATCGGTTACATCCGTTACATCCGTTACGAAATCCGTTGCCGAACTTTCTTCTTCTTTCTTCCGAGAAACCCCATCAAATAGCCCCATTACGCCTTCAACTAAGGCATAATCGACATCTTGAATATGACGAGAAAAACACTTTTTTACATAAGATTCAGACGTTAATACCGGGTCTAAATTCCGACAGGGGCGACCAGTAACAAAAGCATGAAACATCGGGTCAATGTAATCGGGACCAACCTTAAAAGATTGAACATTCAAGCCGCGACGGATTAAATAAGCTAAAAGGGCGATCGTTACAGTAGTCTTTCCCGCACCGCTGCGTTCACCAGCAATTACTAAAGCCATAGTTCTAGATTAGTTACAAAAAATACAGGAATCAGACAGGTGATAAAATTATGAGTATTGGTTTTGAACTTCTCAAATAATACCAATTTAACGAACCGCGAAGACGCGAAGGAAGAATGAGAATAATATAGGTAATTTCGTTGCTTTTTAGAAGTAATTTATAGTTTGGAGTTAAAGAACATTATTAATTCAAAACTCATAACTTCTAACTCACAACTTCCAAAAAAGTAGGGCAGACATTGCCTGCCCCACTGAATATTAACTCAATCCTTCTTCCTTCTTCCCTCTTCCTTCTTCCTTCTTCCTTCTTCCTTCTTCCTTCTTCCTTCTTCCTTCTTCCTTCTTCCTTCTTCCTTCTTCCTTCTCTTTACCGCTTAGCTAACTTCAGTATTTGAGCCGTCACTGCCAAACTTTCTTCGTAAAGCACATCTCGGCCCCAACTCTGCAAGTGCTGGCCCAGCAACTGTTCCGTCACCTGATCGAACAGAGGACTCACCTGGTTAAACCGATCGGTTTGAGCGCCGCCCTTCGTTTCCATCCGCATACAGCCGCCCACTTCCGAACACAGAACCGTACCGCAGTCAGCCTTTTCGTTTGTAGAATTTAAACGCAAAGCAATCAAATCGCCCGCGACATCGCCCGAATCAGCAGTAGGAATAGCAGCCAACTCGGCTTCGACAACCCGTTCGTCGGGTCCCGCGAATTTAATTCGCTTGATTTGGTAATCGCCCTCTTCCTGTTTGAAAGCAACCGGACGCCACTGAAGTCGGCTTGCCAGCCAACCCAAATACATCAGCGCTTGAGTAGAATTATCCTGTTCGTAATCGATCGTCACCCGATCAATTTCCCGAATCGCAGCCCGACGTTCCGGGGCGTCAAAAGCCTCAGCAGCCAACTCCTGCCACGCGGCCAGCCGGCGCCAATTCAGATCCGCGATCGGAATTCCCTCCTCGATCAGACTTTGCATCAACAGCAATTCGGCTTCACACTCGGCAAAGCTGCTAGAGTCAACAATCACAGAACTGCTAATTGCCGCCAGCCGCTGGAACAAACCTCGATCGGCATCAGGATTCGCCTTCCACCACAGCAGCGTCGGCAAATCAGCGATAGTCAACGCCGTCACGATGCCACTCACCCGTTCCAAAGCAGCTTCCGTACCCCGCAGCGTAATGTACTCGCAGCAGATCAGATTGCCCGTGGTGCGCTTGTGAACCGGACAATAAGCAGCCACTTGAGCCTGCACGCCCGTATCTTCCCCCGCCGTCGGGCACAGAGCAATAATCCGGCAGGGATTGGCAGCCACGATCGCGTCAGCCACGCCCGATCCCCCGGAACCCAAACCACTCGATCCCATCTCCTCGCCATTTGAATTTTTGCGAGCCACTTCTTCCCGCAAAGTCGCCAGCAATTCAGCGTTAGGTTTGCCAGTTCTCGGCAGCCCGTAAGCTTTTTGAGCCGCCCTGATGCTAGATGCCGTCATCGGCCCGGTAATACCGTCCACCGGCCCGTCGTAAAACCCCAGATCCGCTAATAACCGCTGAGTTTCTTCGGGTTCGTAGACTACAAAAGTAAAAGTTGTTGCCCTACTAGCGATCGGAGAATCGCCCTTTGAACCAGATTCTCTGTAACTTTCCCAAATTTGACTCAATTCAGCCTCTATCTGGTCGAGCGACACATCTTTAGGATTTTGCAGCGAAACCAGAGGCGGAGCTTTCATCGGTGTCATCGTCATAAATCTTTTCTCCTTTGTTATTTGTTATTAGTCATTAGTCATTGGTTCTTAGTCATTGGTTCTCAGTCATTGGTTCTTAGCTAATCAATAATGACTAATCCTGACCAATAAACTAAGGACTGCTGACTAATGACTCTTAAAGTCTGCGCCACTTGCGGCCGTCTCTGTTAATTAGCAGTTCTGCTTCCGCCGGTTCCCAAGTACCCGCTTCGTATTTAGGAACCAACTGTTGTTCGTTGGACGATTCCCATTCCATCAGCGCCGGCGTTACCACCCGCCAAGCTTCTTCCACTTCATCAGAACGGGTAAACAAAGTTTGGTCGCCCAGCATACAATCAATTAACAGTCGATCGTAAGCATCCGAAGATGTCACCCCAAAGGAAGAACCGTAACTGAAATCCATATCCACCGTCCGCGTCCGCAAATCCGGCCCCGGCATTTTCGCCTCAAACCTCAGCGAAATCCCCTCGTTCGGATGCACGCGCATAGTCAAAACGTTCGGAGTAGTTTGTTGGGCAGCGGACTGAAAAATTAGCAGCGGCACTTCGCGGAACTGAATCGCAATTTCGCTAACTTTTTTCGGCAACCGTTTGCCGGTTCGCAGGTAGAAAGGCACTCCCTGCCAGCGCCAGTTGTCAATCATAAACTTCATCGCCACAAAAGTCGGCGTTGTCGAGTTGGGAGCAACCCCCGGCTCATCGTGATATCCGGGCACCTGTTTGCCCTTCATCCAACCTGCGGAATATTGACCGCGAATCGCTGAGAACTCCAAGTTATTCAAATCTGCCAAGCGAGTTGCTTGCAGAACTTTCATCTTTTCGGTGCGGATGCTGTCAGCGTCGAGCGAGTTCGGCGGTTCCATCGCCGTCAGACAGAAAATCTGCATCAAGTGGTTTTGCAGCATATCCCGCAACGCCCCAGAGGATTCGTAGTAACCCGCCCGGTCTTCTACGCCTACTGTTTCTGCAACTGTAATTTGTACGTGATCAACAAATTGCCGATTCCACAGCGGTTCAAAAATCGCGTTAGCAAACCGGAACACCATTAAATTCTGAACAGTTTCTTTACCCAAATAGTGGTCGATCCGGTAAACTTGCTGTTCTTGGCAAACCTTCTGCACGACTCGGTTGAGAGCTTTTGCCGAGCTCAAGTCGCGGCCGAAGGGTTTTTCAATTACCAAGCGGTGTTTTACTGGATCTACCAGCATTTGAGCATCGCCCAGTTGCCTAATTGCTTCTGGGAAAAAGTTCGGGGAAACTGATAGATAAAATATGTGATTGCCGCGAGTTCTCCTTTCTTCGTCGAGTTCCGCTAAGAAATCTTTGAGTTTTTGATAGCTTTCGGGGTTGTCAATGTCGCCCGGACAGTAGTACAAACCTTTAGCGAATTCTTGCCAAAATTCTTCATTGCCAATGCCGCCGCCAAATTCTTCAATGCCTTCGCGCATTTGCTCTCGGAAGTAATCGTGACTCCAAGGGCGGCGGGCTACTCCCACCACGGTGGTTTCCGGTGGCAAGCGTCGATCGCGCTTCATCTGATAAATTGCAGGTACCAGTTTGCGCTGGGTGAGATCCCCAGAAGCTCCGAAGATTACCAGAATTTGTGGTTCCGGCACCCGTTCTTTTCGTAAACCGACCCGCAGTGGATTTTCAAGTAGCGTTACCATTATTTATTTTCCTTGTTCTAGTGCTGTTAACCGTGCCAAAACACCATGATAGTTTGCGGTCATTTCTGCTAGTTTCTTGGTGAGAGAGTTAATCGCTTCTTCATACTGCTAGAGGAGGCAGATGATTTTGCTCTCTAGGAACTCTGAGAGGCATTAATCTCAAAAATCCTAGAGAGGATTTAAAACTCAGCATTTAAGAAGCCAAACAATTATCTATTCCGACTCCTAAATGCTTCTGCCTTCAAGGATACAGATATCTGTCTAGGCGACGGGTGACAACTTCTGCACTTTCTCTTGCAAGGAATCCATCAGGGATTGGAACGGGGTGACGAATTTATCAATCCCGTCCAAGAGCAAGTCTGCCATCACTTGGTCCAAGTTGATGTCGATGTCGGGATCTTTGAGACTTTCGATCAGGGTGTAAGCTTCTGCAACATTGTTCTCAATCCGGGGTGCGACATCGCAGTGATCGAAACAAGCTTCAACAGTGTTTGGCGGCAAAGTGTTAACGGTGTCGGGGCCGATTAGTTCATCAACGTACATGACATCGCTGTAGTTGGGGTTTTTGGTGCTGGTGGAAGCCCACAGCAAGCGCTGTACTTTCGCTCCCTTGGCCGCTAAAGCTTGCCAGCGATCGCTCGCTACGATCTCTTTATACTTCTGGTAAGCTATCTTCGCATTGGCGATCGCAATTTTCCCCTTCACTGCTTCCAGTTTAGCTTTTGTGGAAATATCGGTGACATTTTTGAGTTTCTCATCAATCTTGCCATCGATATTGATGTCGATCCGGCTCAAGAAGAAACTGGCAACAGACGCAATATTGCTCACATCCAAACCTTTAGCCACCCGCGCTTCCAAACCGCGAATGTAAGCCCAGAAGGTTTCGACGTAGCTGTCAACCGAGAACAGTAAAGTCACGTTAACGTTAATCCCTTCGCTGATGACTTGCTCGACTGCGGGTAAACCTTGAGCGGTTCCCGGAATCTTAATCATCACGTTTTCTTTGCCGAGGGCTTTGTAATAGCGTATGGCTTCGCTAATCGTGCTTTCTGTGTCGTTGGCGATCGTCGGTGGCACTTCAATGCTTATGTAACCGTCCAAACCCTTCGACTCTGCGTAAACGGGGGCGAAGATGTCGCAAGCGTTACGGATATCTTCAAATACCAGAGATTCGTAAATCTCCATTACAGATTTACCCGCGCGGATGCCCGCTTCGATATCCGCGTCGTAAATCACATTACCCGCGATCGCTTTCTCAAAAATAGCCGGATTAGATGTAATCCCGCGCAGTCCCCGACTTTCAATCATCTGTTTGAGCTCGCCGGACTCGATCAGATCGCGAGTCAAATTGTCCATCCAGATACTTTGGCCAATTTCTTTGATTTCTAACAGGTGATTCGTTTGTGTTGCTGTCATTACTGTAACTCCTACAATTTGATAGCTGTTTATTGGGACTTGGAAATTGGAAATTGGAAATTGAAAATTGGTAATTGAAAATTGGCAATGGGGAATTGGTAATTGGGAGTCGAAAGTTATAAATTAAAACCCTCTTCCTTCTTCCCTCTTCCTTCTTCCCTCTTCCTTCTTCCTTCTTCCTTCTTCCTTCTTCCCTCTTCCTTCTTCCTTCTTCCTTCACTCTTGGACTGTTCTAGGATTGCGCGATCGATCTTGAATAAAAGACTCGACCATCGCTACATTTTCTTTGCTGCCGATAATTAAGGGCGATCGCTCGTGCAGTTTGGTCGGCACTACGTCTAAGATGTCTTGAATGCCCGTACTTGCCCGCCCGCCGGCTTGCTCCATCAAAAACGCCAAAGGAGCCGATTCGTAGAGCAAGCGCAATTTGCCTTCCGGGTTTTTCACCGTTCCCGGGTACAAAAACACGCCTCCCTGAAATAAAATCCGGTGGAAATCTCCCACCAAAGCCCCGCCGTACCGGGCGCTGTAGCCTTCGCTGCGGTGTACGTAGCGAATGTAGTCCCTCAAAGATTCCTCCCACTGCCAGAAGTTGCCTTCATTAACGCTGTAAATCGGGCCGCGATCGGGAACCTTAATGTTTTCGTTAGCTAGAATAAACTCGCCCAAACTGGGGTCGAGGGTAAAGGAATGAACGCCCTGACCGATCGAATAAACCAGCATGGTACTCGGGCCGTAGAGCACGTAGCCGGCCGCTATTTGTTTGTGTCCGTGTTGCAGCAAGTCGGAAGCAGAACCGTCTTCATCGTCCCCCTCTTGCTTGCGGATGCTGAATATGGAGCCGACATTGAGATTGATGTCAAGATTGGAAGAACCGTCTATGGGGTCGTAGAGCAGACTGTAACGCCCGATGGGACAGTTTTCGGGAATGTAGTAGGGTTTTTCCATTTCCTCGGAAGCCAAGCGGCAGACAAGTCCGCTTTGCTGGAATACCGAGATAAAGACTTCATTGGCATAGATATCCATCTTTTTGACGGATTCTCCCTGCACGTTCGTAGCCCCTGTAAACCCCAAGGCATCTGCCATTAATCCGGCTCTGCTGAGCCGCCTCGCGATCAGCTTTGCCGCCAGCCCGATGCGATTCATCAGCGCGCTGAGATCCTGAGCATCTGCTGAAAAGCTGTGGAGTTGCTGGAGTACGTGACGGGAGAGAGTAGTGCAATCGCGGTCTAAGGCTTGCACCTGATCGATCGGGCCCAGTCGGGCTTCCCCTGTCGGCGCTTGTACCATGATATTGATAACCTCCCTGTCTTGCGGCTCTGAGTTTGGGATTTTCAGGTGCTTGACACTTGCGCCTGTATCGGCTATTAGACCGATCGTCCCCTAACTTCTATCTTAGGGAGGGTTTTGCCAAAGGGCGTCGAACTTTAGGTGAATTTTAGATCCCGATCGAAAATTGAGGAGTTCGATCGACTGTTGAGTCGGGAATTGTATCCAAAATCACTACTTTTTTTGATTAACCGCAGAGGACGCAGAGGGCGCTGAGAGAAAAAGTGGCGATAGAGAAGCCTACGAACGTTGGCTAGCATCTCAAAAAGACCGACAACTTCCTTTGCGCGAAGAAGATGTAGAACCTATTGTTAATTTGCCGGAATTGCTTGCAGGCATTTACGATCGCGTCGGCTATGATTATCGGCTCGATTACGATCAATATCCCGTACGTAAATTTTCGCCAAAGGTGATATGACACTCCAAAATTCTGGGTAAGTTATCCATAGAAATACGGTAATTGAAATTTAAGCAAATATACAGAGTCCGTCATTGACTTTTCTATTGACTTGTTTGAAATATACTCAAACACTCAATTTACATTGCATAAATTTTCAAAATTTGTGTTTTTAAAACCCAAATATAAAATTTTTGTTGGTACTCATCAACCCAGGATAATGCTATGGATATTGTTGAACAAATTCCCCATAACTTAGTCAAACACTATCAAATTAAAAAGCTACTCGGAGAAGGCGGTAGTAGCACAACTTATGAAGCCGTTGACCTCCAAACACACCAGCGAGTCGCACTCAAAGCTTTGTCTTTACAGAAGATGAATGACTGGAAAGTCCTGGAACTCTTTGAACGAGAAGCCAATGTTTTATCAAAATTGAATCATCCGGGAATTCCGCGTTATTTGGATTATTTTTATGTCGATACTCCCGATAACCGTTGTTTTTATATAGTACAAGAACTGGCCCAAGGGCAATCTCTAGCAAGCTTAGTCGAAAGTGGCTGGCACGCTTCTGAACCCGAAATTCAACGCATTGCCACACAAATTTTGGAGATTTTAGTTTATCTCCATTCACAGACACCACCCGTTATCCACCGGGATATTAAACCAGAGAATATTGTTTTCAAATCGCCCATCAATTCCCACCAACAAAAAGACTGGGAAGTCTGCTTGGTAGATTTTGGAGCCGTGCAAAACACTTATAACAATACTTTAATGCGAGGAAGTACCGTAGTTGGAACCTATGGTTATATGGCTCCAGAACAATTTCTCGGACAAGCCGTACCTGCAACAGATTTATATGGTTTAGGAGCGACGTTGTTGTATTTACTAACCCACCGTTCCCCCGCCGAATTACCAACAAATATACTAGAGGGAGATTTTCGCTCTCAAATTCAGATTTCTTCAGCATTTGCCGATTGGTTAAAAAAAATGATCGCGTCCGATTTAGAAAACCGCTTTAACTCGGCAAAAGAAGCGCTTGAATTGCTTCGCAGTCCTCGAATATCTAGCGTTAAATCCAATCCGACGCAATGGAAAAAACGCCTCAAAATAGGAATTGCTGCTATTGCTACTGTTGCTGTTTTCAATCACTTTAAATATCCCATACTCAACCGGATTGGATTTACCCCCAATGCAGTTGTCAACGCTGTTGAACAGGGAGATACTAAAACTGTTAGGCATTATCTGGATCTCGGTATTAGTGCTAATACCAGGGTACACAATCTGAATTTACTACACTTGGCTGGCTCAAAAGAGGTGGCAGAATTGTTAATTGCCAAGGGTGCAGATGTCAACGCTAGGGATACACTTGGCTTTACCCCGTTACACTTTGCTGCTGCATATGGTCGCGTAAAATTGGCAAAGATGCTAATTGCTAAAGGTGCAGATATTAACGCCCAGAGTGAACCTCATATTGATTGGGATGTGTCGAATTCTCTATGTACTTATAAATTGCGAAGGTTTTTACCTGACAATTGTATGGGTATAACTCCTCTGTTCTTTGCGGGATCGCCTGAAATGGCCAAGTTGCTGATTGCTAAAGGTGCAAATGTCAATGCCAAAAACAAAAATGGCATAACTCCTCTACATACGGCGCGCTCGAAGGCAATCGCACAAATACTACTCGCAGCAGGCGCAAAAATTAACATCAAAGAAGACAATGCCCGAAATGGCAAGGGTACAACTTTATTACATAACGCAGCAAAAATAGGCTTTAAGGAGTTGGTACAACACCTAATTAAAGACGGCGCAAATGTTGTTATCAGAGATGGTAGAAAAAGAACTCCACTGCACTATGCAGCCACCAAAGAAGTTGCTGCTTTACTCATGCTAGATATCAACGCTAGGGACGAATCTGGAAATACTCCGTTACACCAAGCTGTTAAATACGATTACCTACACTCAGATCTTCCACGCGCTCGCCTAGAAATCGTCTCTTTTTTAATTGCTAATGGTGCGAAAGTCAATGTTAAAGATTGTTATGGACATACTCCTCTACATATTGCTGTGTTCAATAGGCGGGTTGCTATGTCAAATAATATGCAGAATATCAATATGCAGAATATCGAACGACTGCTAGAACATGGTGCCGAAATTAATATCCAGGATAATAACAAAACAACTCCACTGGATATCGCCGTAGACTCGACAGATAGGGATACAGTAGCGTTGATGATTAGCAAACACCCAGATGTTAATAGTGAATACAAATATGGCAGAACCTTACTGCATATCGCTGTCGATTTCAAACTTAAGGATGCAGCCAAACAACTCATTGCCAAAGGTGCATTCGTTAATGCCAAAAATAACTTGCTTCAAACTCCCCTGCATCTTGCCACTACTCGAGGATCTCTAGATATCGCTGAACTGCTAATTGCTAAAGGTGCGAGGGTTAACGCTAGAAATGTGAAGGGTCAAACTCCATTGTATCGAGCGATCGCGCTCGGACATAATGATATTGCTGCACTGCTAATTAACAACGGTACAGATGTTAATAATATAGATGTATCAGGCACAACTCCACTCCACCAAGCCGCACATTATGGCACTCTAGGAATCATAAAATTGCTGATTGCTAAAGGTGCAAAGATTGACGCTAAAAACTCTTATGGTGAAACGCCACTAAAGATAGCAGAAACCGACTCGAACCCCAACCGAGAAGCAGCAGCCGAAATACTTATATCTCGCGGTGCAACAGACTAATCATCCAAAATCAACCCAAGCATAAAAATATGGAAATCCTGCAAAAATCGGAAAAAATCATTGCTGAAAGATATCGCATTCTCGGCAAATTAGGACAGGGTGGAGTTGGGATTACCTATGCTGCTGTAGATTTAAACAGCAATCAAAAAGTTGCACTCAAAGCTTTATCCCTGCGCCTGACAACTGAATGGAAGAAAGTCGAGTTATTTGAACGAGAAGCCAAAACTTTATCGGGATTGAATCATCCGGGAATTCCTCGCTACATTGACTACTTTCAAGTTGATACTTCCCAAGATCGTTGTTTTTATATCGCCCAACAACTCGCACCTGGAAAATCTCTCGCACAATTGATAGAAAATGGCTGGAAACCCAATGAATCGCAAGTTCGTCATATCGCCTCTCAATTGCTAGAAATTTTAGTTTATCTGCAATCGCTGTTACCTGCTACTATCCACCGAGATATTAAACCTCAAAATATAATTCTGCAAAAAAATGGGCGAGTCTTCCTAGTTGATTTTGGTGCAGTTCAAAATACTTACCATCATACCGTTACAGGAGGCAGTACCGTTGTCGGAACCTACGGTTACATGGCACCTGAACAATTCAGAGGAAAAGCTGTATTATCAACAGATTTGTATGGATTAGGCACAACGCTGCTTTTCTTGTTAACCCAGAAATTTCCATCCGATCTACCCAGACACAAGCTGAAGGTACAATTCCGCGATCGCGTCTCTATTTCTCCAGAGTTTGCCGACTGGTTAGAGAAGATAATTGAACCCGCAAGTGAAGATCGATTTGACTCAGCAAAAGATGCTTTATCAGCGCTGCGAGGGGAACAGCCAAGCGGGATTAATCCCGAAAAAATGTTTAAGCGATCGCCCCAATCACGAATTACTTTAATTGATGCTAAACGGTGGTTATTAATCAAGATACACCCCGATCGTTCACCTAGCAAAATCAAGTGTTTTTTCCAGTTCATTCATCTGAGTTATAAATTTTTACTTCCCTTCTCTTTGATTCTGGTATTTTTTATATTTAGTTTGTCTCAATACGCTCCTGCCGACTGGCTAGATAAATTATTTAACCAATTTTTCGTTATATCAATCCTAGCTATAATAATAGCTACAGTATTTTATGCTTTGATGTGGTTGTGTAGGTGCTTGTTTAGGATTGCTTCTCGTCTATTCATCAGACCAATTAAAATCACTCCCCAAGATATCCAGCGGGTAAAGTTGAGCGGAATTCATCTGCCATTGCTCAAAAAATCGATGACTTTTTGCCGGATTCGCACCACGTCGCGTAACTATTGTTTTGGCTTATTTTTGCCGCAAGCTGAGAAAAAATGGTTGGTAGGGGAATTGAATGATTGTTTAAGTAAACTAAAATAAATCATTGTTGTTATCCACAGAGTTGATAAAAAACCCGTTTTTTTCTGAGGGCGTGGATTAAATAAATGCGGAAGTATAGAAGATTTTATGTACTAATTTAGGCAATAATAATAATCAAAAAATCCTGGATCGGGCATGAGAATAAAACTCTAAAGAATCTCGATATTTATGAAATAGGACTGCAAAAGGGGAAGGCGATCGCACTTGTTGAATACGTAGCTAAAAAGATTAGTTGAGAGTCGCGATCGCCTTGTGGATTGGTTATGCTTGAGTCAGGGTGCTCATTTCTGCCAGTTTACTGACCAACAAAAATAAAGATGTTTGTGGTTAAATACCCTAAAGGCAAGAAATATCTCGCCCTGACTGGGGTAGTGTCGTTAAGCTCCTGTATCTCCTAAGCGTGAAGGTTCCATTGATGAGTAGTTCCCCAAGAAAGAAAAAAACCATCCTGTTTTTGGCAGCCAACCCCAAAAATACCACCCATGTGGACTTACAGAAAGAGGCGAAGGAAATTGCAGAGGGATTGCAACGCTCTAAAAAGGGCGACAATTTTCAACTGGAGCAACAGTGGGCGGTGACGCCAAGAGAAATGCAGCGAGCCGTATTAGATTATAAACCAGAGATTGTGCATTTCTCTGGGCATGGTGCAGGAGAAGGGGGTTTAGCCCTAGAAGATGGCATGGGGCAGATTAAGCTAGTCAATGCTAAAGCTTTGGCAGCTTTGTTTGAGGCGTTTAATGAGTACGTGGAGTGCGTCATACTCAACGCTTGCTATTGAGAAGTGCAAGCGGCTGCGATCGCACGTCACATTCCATACGTTATCGGCCTGAAGCAAACGGTGGGAGATAACGCCGCACGAGAATTTGCTGTAGGTTTTTACGATACGTTGGCGGCGGGGGAGTCGATCGAACGTGCCTATAAGTTGGGTTGCGTTAGCATCAGCATGGCAGGGATTCCAGAAGAACTTACTCCGGTATTAAAGAAGAAGTCGGGTTTTTCTGAGTTGAATGCAGAGGAGTCGTTGCTTGTGCTGGAAGCTGCGCGAGCGATCGCCGCACCTCCCCTTTCTATTCTCAATTTAGATAACCCAGAAGGTTCTGTTAGTTTAGATTCACCCCTATATATTGACCGGCGTCCCATTGAATGGGACTCCTACCAAACTATTGTAAAGCCCGGAGCTTTAATCCGAATCAAAGCCCCCCGGCAAATGGGAAAAACTTCCTTAGTGCAGCGAATTTTATCCCACGCCAACCAACAGGGATATCAAACGGCTTATTTAAACTTTCAATCGGCTGATGGCAGTTCTCTGACCAATATTGATGAGTTGTTGCAGTGGTTTTGTGGTGAGATTACCAATGAATTAAATTTAGAAGATAGGTTAGGAGAATATTGGAAAGGGGTTCTCGGCAGTAAAAATAAAAGCACGAAGTATTTCCAACGCTATCTACTATCGGACAGTGATCGGTCTGTTGTTTTAGGGTTAGATGAAGTTGATCGGATTTTTCAGTATTCGGAAATAGCCACCGACTTCTTTGGATTATTACGAGCTTGGCACGAGCGGGGAAAAAATGAGCCTATTTGGAAAAAGCTGAGGTTAGTCATTTCTCACTCTCAAGAAGTTTATATACCTCTCAACATTAATCAATCGCCATTTAACGTGGGATTGCCCATAGAGTTACCTGAACTCAATCAGAGACAGGTAACAGATTTAGTGTATCGACACCGATTAAATTGGTCAAATCAAGAGATTTGTGACCTGATGGAAATGGTGGGCGGTCATCCTTATTTAGTTAGAGTTGCTCTCTACCAAGTGGCTAGGGGGAGAATTACCTTAGAGCGCTTGCTAAAAGTCGCTCCTACTGAAGAAGGCCCTTACTACGATCATTTACGACGGCATTTAGTTAACTTGGAAACAGATGCAGAACTAGCAGCAACAATTAGAGAAGTCATTAACAGCGAACAACCTGTAGAAATTAATACCGGAGAGGCTTTTAAATTGCGAAGCATGGGGTTGATCAAATTTCAGGGAAATGCTGTAATGCCCTTCTGTGGTTTGTATCGTCAATATTTTCGCCATCGCCTAGCCTCTCCCCAAGCGAAGATGACTGCTGTGCAACAAATTAATAACCAATCAAGCTTGCACGTAGAGAGTAATTTAGCAGCTATTATTTTCTCGGATGTCGTTAATTCCACCGCCTTATCAGTTGCCAACCAAAAGCTGACACTAGAATTAGTGAATCGAGATTTTAACATCATCCGAGGCATCTGCGCTAAACATCAAGGCAAAGTCCTGAAAGAAATGGGCGATGGTTTATTAATTTGCTTTCCCGAAAGTGCCGTAAAAGCAGTCGCCTGTGCATTAGAAGTACAACGAAATTTCGCCGAAGCTGCTACAACCTTACCTCCGAGTCATGTCCTGCAACACCGCATTGGTATTCACTTGGGAGAAATCTTCTCTCTTAATAATGATATCAGGGGGGCTGGCGTAAATTTAGCTGCTCGTTTAGAAGGGAAAGCAGAGCCAGGAGGGATCTGTATTTCTGAGACAGCTTATCAAGTCGTTAAAACCCATTTATCTTTAAATGTGATTGACTTAGGTCTGCAAGAGTTAAAGGGAATTTCTGAACGTGTAAGACTCTACAAATTGATTCCTTGATTCTCTGATTTTCCACCTATGAATTAACAAATACCTATGAAAGATTATCAATATCAAGTGGGAGGGAGCCTGCCTGCAAACGCCCCAACTTATGTCACTAGAAAGGCGGACGAAGAACTTTATCAAGCTTTAAAAGCCGGAGAATTTTGCTATGTTCTTAATTCCCGACAAATGGGAAAATCTTCCCTGCGAGTGCGGACAATGCAGCGGTTACAAGCAGAGGGAATTGCCTGTAGTAGCATTGATATTACAGAAATTGGCACCTCAGATATTACGCCAGAAGAGTGGTATGCCGGGGTGATAGATAGCATCATCAGCCGATTAAATTTGTATGACGTTTTTGATTTAGATGAATGGTGGGAGCAGAACAGATTACTATCGAATGTTAAACGATTTAGTAAATTTATTGAAGAAGTATTACTCAAGAATATCTCAGAAAATATAGTAATCTTTGTCGATGAATCGGACAGCTTAATCAGCTTAAACTTTAAAATAGAAGATTTTTTTGCTGTAATTCGTGATTGCTATAATAATCGAGCGGATAAACCCGACTATCGTCGATTAACATTTACGATGTTAGGGGTAGCAACTCCCTCAGATTTAATTCAAGACAAGCGACGCACTCCGTTTAATATTGGTCGAGGAATAGAGTTAACAGGGTTTCAATTAGCAGAAGCCCAACCTTTGGCAGTTGGGTTAGAAATTCAAGAAAAAAATTCGCAAGCATTATTAGAAGCAATCTTATATTGGACGGGGGGACAGCCCTTTATAACACAAAAAATTTGTAAATTACTTCTCATTTACGCCAACTCTGCCTCAATCCAAAATCCTGCTGAGTGGGTAGGAGATTTAGTTCGAGAAAAGGTGATTGAAAATTGGGAAGGGCAGGATGAACCAGAGCATTTAAAGACGATTCGCGATCGCATTTTACGCAGCGAACAACGGGCAAGTAGGTTATTGGGACTATATCAGCAAATTTTGCAGCACAATGAGATAGCGGCTGATGATAGTCCCGAACAAATGGAACTACGATTAACTGGGTTGGTGGTTAAGCAGTCTGGCAAACTTAAAGTTTATAACCGGATTTATCAATCGATTTTTAACCTTAATTGGGTGGAAAAGCAATTAGCGAATCTCCGCCCTTATAGCGAAAGCTTTAAAGCTTGGATAGATTCTGATTGCCAAGATGAATCGCGACTGTTGCGGGGGCAAGCTTTGCAAGATGCTCAAAATTGGACCGCAGATAAAAGTTTGAGCGATTTGGATTATCAGTTTTTAAATGCCAGTCGGGAAGTCCAACAACGGGAAGTTGAACGAGAGTTAGAAGCACAGAGACAAGCGAATAAAATTTTGACTCAAGCCAATCAGACGCTAATTAAAGCAGAGCAATTAGCCACCTATAAAGTCACTCAAGCCCAGAATTTAGCAAATGTAATCCAGGAAACTGCTTTTTCTAATGAATCATTTCGTTCAGGACAGACATTCCCAGCACTTTTGGAAGCATTAAAGGCAGGGCAAGCATTCAAACAACTAGATGCTTCTGCCGAGACGACAAAACAAATTAGAGGACGAGTGATAGCTGCGCTGCAACAAGCAGTGTCCGCAGTAAAAGAGCGCAATCATTTGGAAGGGCATAACAATGTGGTCATTAGCGTCGCCGTTAGTCCCGATGGCAAAACTTTGGCTTCTGTAAGCTATGACAACACCATCAAACTGTGGAATCTGCAAAGCCAAAAACCCATCGCCACCCTCACTGACCATAGCGATTTGGTCAATAGCGTCGCTTTTAGTCCCGATGGCAAAACTTTGGCTTCTGGAAGCGATGACAACACCATCAAACTGTGGAACCTGCAAACCCAAAAACCCATCGCTACCCTCACCGGGCATAGCGATTTGGTCAATAGCGTCGCTTTTAGTCCCGATGGCAAAACTTTGGCTTCTGGAAGCGATGACAAGACCATCAAACTGTGGAACCTGCAAACCCAAAAACCCATCGCTACCCTCACCGGGCATAGCAATTCGGTCAATAGCGTCGCCTTTAGTCCAGATGGCTTGACTTTGGCTTCTGCAAGCTATGACAACACCATCAAACTGTGGAACCTGCAAACCCAAAAAGAACTCTACACCCTCACCAGGCATAGCAGTTTGGTCAATAGCGTTGCCTTTAGTCCCGATGGCAAAACTTTGGCTTCTGCAAGCTATGACAAGACCATCAAACTGTGGAACCTGCAAACCCAAAAACCCATCGCTACCCTCACCGGGCATAGCAATTGGGTCTGGAGCGTCGCTTTTAGTCCCGATGGCAAAACTTTGGCTTCTGGAAGCGATGACAAAACCATCAAACTGTGGAACCTGCAAACGCAAAAACCCATCGCTACCCTCACCGGGCATAGCAATCCGGTCTATAGCGTCGCTTTTAGTCCCGATGGCAAAACTTTGGCTTCTGCAAGCGGTGACAAAACCATCAAACTGTGGAACCTGCAAAGCCAAAAACCCATCGCTACCCTCACTGGCCATAGCGATTTGGTCAATAGCGTCGCTTTTAGTCCTGATGGCAAAACTTTGGCTTCTGCAAGCTATGACAACACCATCAAACTGTGGAACCTGCAAAGTCAAAAACCCATCGCTACCCTCACCGGGCATAGCAATTCGCTTATTAGCCTAGCCTTTAGTCCAGATGGCAAAACTTTGGCTTCTGGAAGCGATGACAAAACCATCAAACTGTGGAACCTGCAAACCCAAAAACCCATCGCTACCCTCACCGGGCATAGCAATTCGCTTATTAGCCTAGCCTTTAGTCCAGATGGCTTAACTTTGGCTTCTGCAAGCAGTGACAAAACCATCAAACTGTGGAACCTGCAAACCCAAAAACCCATCGCTACCCTCACCGGGCATAGCAATCCGGTCTATAGCGTCGCCTTTAGTCCAGATGGGTTGACTTTGGCTTCTGCAAGCGATGACAAGACCATCAAACTGTGGCACCTGCAAAGCCAAAAACCCATCGCTACCCTCACCGGGCATAGCAGTTCGGTCAATAGCGTGGCTTTTAGTCCAGATGGGTTGACTTTGGCTTCTGGAAGCAGTGACAACACCATCAAACTGTGGA